>NZ_JBGUES010000003.1:0-52264 GCF_041821165.1 Poseidonibacter sp.
ATATAAGCAACTATTTCAATTGAGAACATTGCCTTTACTTGTTTTGAAAATAAAAAACCAATTGCTGCAATTGGTAAAAATGCAATCATAACTTTTGTCCATAAATCAATATGTTTAAAAGTGAATTTTGATGGATAAGTTAAAACTACTGCTAAAATTGCAGCAAATTGAATTATTACTTCAAATGCTTTATTAACACTTGTTTGCTCTAAACCTAAAAATTCACTTGCAACTATTAAGTGACCTGTTGAAGAAATTGGTAGAAATTCTGTTATTCCTTCAATTACCCCTAATATTATTGTGTCGTATAAATTCATTTAAAGCCTTTTTGTTTTGTTAGTTTTAAAAAAAGTTTTAAACTTCTTTTTTCTTTTATTCCTAGTTCATAATCAATTTTTTTAAGATAATCTAAAATATCTGTATTTGAAATACCAGATCTTTGAGAATATTGATTTAATATATACCTTGGTATTTTAATATGATGTTTATTGAAGTTTTTTGTAACTCTTTGAAGGATTCTTTTATTTGAAGAAAAACATAATACTGCAAAAACAAATGGAAGATTATATTTTTTATTCCATTCTTGAGCTAAATCTAAAAAATGAGCATTTGGGTTTTCATGGTAAAACTTAAGTGCTTTATCTCCAATTATTACTTTTCCTTCTAAATTTAAGACTTTTGCTAAAGCATTAGATGTATCACTTTGAAAATCTTTTTCATCTTTTCCTGGAACTAATAATACAGATAAAACATCTTTTTTAGCAACAATTCCAAAATCTAAGTTTTTTTCATTTCTTGATGCAATTGAAGAAATAAATGCACTATGCACCTTTCTTTTTTTAAATTTTTTATTAATTAATGATGGATAAGATTTTTTATATTGGATAATTGATTTTAATTGAGTTGATTGAATATTCTTCTTTAAAAAGATATGAAATGGCAATAAATTTATAAAATCTATTTTTGCAAAGATCATGAAATAGCGTCCTTCAAAGTTAATTTTTTTTTGGTATAATATTACAAATATGGTAAATAAGGGTTTAAAATGGTAAAAGTAGAATTTCTAGGACCTATAAATAAAGAGTCTATTTCAGTAGATATTGCAAATTTATCTCAATTAAGTGAAATATTAAAAAGTGATGCAGAAGTTTCTTCATGGTTAGAAAACTGTGCTGTTGCTGTAAATGATACATTAGTTTCTTCAAAAGATATTGATTTAAACGATGGAGATAAAGTTTCATTATTACCTCCTGTTTGTGGTGGATGAAAAGGTTAAAATTAAATGAAAAAGTTACAAATATTTGATAAAGCATTACCTGTTGAAGAAATTACAAATGCATGGTATGATGAGTTTAAAAACTCAAATTATGGTGCCATAATAACTTTTGTAGGTGTTGTTAGAAATGAGAATGAAATTGATGGTTTATCTTTTGATTTATATGAACCAATCCTTACTTCTTGGTTTAACTCATGGCAAGAAAAAGCAAAAGCTAAAAATGCAATTGTTTTAATGGCTCATAGTACAGGTGATGTTTTAAATCATGAAAGTTCGTATATAGCTGCTGTTTGTTCTCCTAAAAGAAGAGTTGCTTTAGAAATGATTGATGAATTTGTTGAAGATTTTAAAGCACAAGCTCCTATTTGGAAATATGATATTATAAATGGGAAAAGAGTATATGCACAAGATAGAAGTACCAAAATTTCTGGTGCTGGAATTTTAAAATGATAAATGGAATATCTTAATGAGAGTTGATTTACACAATCATACAACTTTATGTAATCATGCAAGTGGAACAACAGAAGAGTATGTAAAAAAAGCAATTGAATTAAAAATTGATGTTTATGGTTTTTCTGATCATGCTCCTATGAATTTTGATCCAAAATATAGAATGAGTCTTTCTCAAAAAGATGCTTATGAAAATGATATATTATCTCTTAAAGAAAAATACAAAAATGAGATTGAAATATTATTAGGATATGAAGTTGATTATTTAGATGGTTATATTTTAGATGAAGTGATTAATTCAAAAGTTGATTATCTAATTGGTTCTGTTCATTTTATAAAAAATAAAAATGATATGTGGGGATTTGATAATCCTGAATTTATTGGAGTTTATAAATCAAAAGATATTGATTCAATTTGGAAAGAGTATTTTGATGCAATTGAAGCAATGGCAAAAACAAATCTTTTCGATATTGCAGGACATTTAGATTTAATAAAAGTTTTTAAATTCTTACCTAAAAGTGATATAAGAATATTAGCTAAAGATGCATTATTGGCTATAAAAAAAGCTAATATGACTTTAGAGATTAATCCTGCGGGTTTAAGAAAACCAATAGGTGAAACTTATCCTTCAAAGCAACTTTTACAAATGGCATATGAAATGGGAATTAATATAACATTTGGTTCAGATGCACATGCTGTTGATCAAGTTGGTTTCAAATATGAAGAAGTAAAAAATCTAGCAAAAGAGATTGGTTATGAGAAATGTATGACATTTTCAGCTAGAGATTCTAAACTAGTTACTTTTTAAACAATTAATTTGGGATAAATTATACTGTTTTTGATTAGTTGTATATTTTTTATACAGTAAATTTATTTTATTTTATTTTATTTTGGATAGAATAATCGTATTAATAATTTCAAGGAGCAATAAGCATGGGTAAATTTGTTAACAATACTGAAGAATTTTTTAAATATTGTGAAGAAAATGAAGTAAAGTTTGTAGATTTTAGATTTACAGATATGAAAGGAACATGGCACCATGTTACTTATATGATGAGTGCTGTTACTACTGATCAATTAAATGGTGGAATGCCTTTTGATGGTTCATCTGTTGATGCATGGCAACCAATTAATAAATCAGATATGATTTTAAAGCCAGATGTTGATACAGCATTCTTAGATCCTTTTACTGCTGATTCTACAATCATTGTTATTTGTGATGTTTATGATATCTATAAAAATGAATTATATGAAAAATGTCCAAGATCTATTGCTAAAAAAGCATTAACTCATTTAACTGAGTCTGGTGTTGGTGATGTTGCATACTTTGGACCAGAAAATGAATTCTTTGTATTTGATGATGTAAAAATTATTGATAATGCAAATGAATCTTACTACAAAGTTGATTCAGAAGATGGTGAGTGGAATGATGCTACTGACTATGAAAATGGAAATATCGGACATAGACCTAGAACTAAAGGTGGTTACTTCCCAGTTCAACCAATTGATAATGGTGTAGACTTAAGAGCTGAAATGATGTTAGTATTAGAGCAAGTTGGTTTAGAAGTGATTTTAGGTCACCATGAAGTTGCTCAAGGTCAACATGAAATTGGTATCGTATTTGGAGATTTAATAGAAGCTGCAGATAATGTACAAAAATTAAAATATGTAATTAAAATGGTTGCTCATTTAAATGGAAAAAGTGCTACATTTATGCCTAAACCTCTTTATGGAGATAATGGAAATGGTATGCATGTACATCAATCAATTTGGAAAGATGGTAAAAACTTATTCTACAAAGAGGGTGAGTACGGAAATCTTTCAGAAATGGCAAGACATTATGTTGGTGGTGTATTTAAACATGCAAGAGCAATTGCTGCATTTACAAACCCATCAACTAACTCATACAAAAGATTAGTTCCAGGATTTGAAGCACCTTCAATCTTAACTTACTCTTCTCAAAATAGATCTGCTTCATGTAGAGTACCTTATGGTGCTGGTGAAAAAGCTGTTAGAGTTGAAATGAGATTCCCAGATTCAACTGCTTGTCCTTATTTAGGGTTTGCAGCTATGTTAATGGCAGGAATTGATGGAATTAAAAATAAAGTTGAACCAATTGGTCCAATGGATGAAGATTTATATGAAATGCCTTTAGATGAGATTAGAGAAAGAAATATTCCTCAAATGCCTCATACTTTAAGAGGTTCTTTAGAAGCATTAATTAGAGATAATGATTTCTTAAAACCTGTATTTACTGCTGATATGGTAGATACATACCAACATTATAAATTTGAAACTCAAGTTTGGCCTGATGAAGCTAGACCTACTGCTTTTGAATTTAAATCAACTTATTCTTGTTAATAAGTATTTATATAAAATAAAAAAGGCAAGTTCATTTGAACTTGCCTTTTTTTTAATCAAATTTAAAAATTATTTAATTTCTATAGATAATATTTTTTGATCACTTAAAGGTTTATTTCCTCTTCCTGTTGGAACATTTTCAATTTTCTTAACTGTATCCATTCCTTTTATTACATAACCAAAAATTGTATGTCTTCCATTTAGCCAATAAGTTGGTACTGTTGTAATAAAAAATTGACTGCCATTTGTATTTCTTCCTGAATTTGCCATTGCTAAAATACCTGGTTTATCAAAAAGTGCTTTAGATGAAAATTCATCTTCAAAAGCTTTATTCCAAATAGATTCACCACCTCTACCTGTACCTGTTGGATCTCCACCTTGTAACATAAAATCTTTTATTACTCTATGGAAAATTAAGCCATTATAGTAACCATTTTTTGAATGTGTTACAAAATTTTCTACAGCTTTTGGAGCTAAATCTGGTCTTAATTCAATTTCAATTGAACCTTGTGTCGTTTTAACAAGTGCAATAGGATTCGATGCTTCTAAAAGTAACATCACTGAACATAGAATGAAAAATATTTTTTTCATATTGTGCCTTTATATCTAGATTTTTAAGAAATTAGTATATTATTTTAGCTTTAAGAGAAAATTAAAAATCGTTTTTTATCAAGATTTAAAAAAAAAGTGTTAAAATCACGAAAATTATAAAATATACATTTATATTAAGGAAATAAAATGGAATTACCACAACCAACGTTTTACGTTTTTAAATGCGAACAAGCATCACCTCCTGGTATGCCAAAACCTTCATGTGTAAATGAAAATACAAGAGATTTATTTAATCATACAGCTCAAACATTAATGAAAAAAGGTGTAATGGGACCAGTTCAAGTGGTAAGAACATCTTGCTTAGGAAGATGTCAATTAGGTCCTGTAATGTTAGTAGAACCTGGCCATTTTATGTATTGCCAGTTATCTAAGGAAAAAATAGATAAAATAGTTGATGAACATATTCTTGGTGGAAAGCCAGTAGAAGAGTATTTAATGCCAAAACAGTACTGGGGTGAACCAGTTAATTTAAATAATTAGAGGAATTAAGTAAATGACATTTGATATGCTATATAGTAAAATTCACAGAGCTACAGTTACAGATGCAAACTTGAATTATGTAGGGTCAATTACAATTGATGAAGAGTTGATGGATGCATCAAAATTAAGAGTAGGGCAAAAAGTAGAAATTGTTAATGTTAATAATGGTGAAAGATTTGCTACCTATGTAATTAAAGGAAAAGCTGGTTCTAAAGATATGTGTTTAAATGGAGCAGCAGCTAGAAAAGTAGAAATTGGTGATAAAATCATTGTAATTTCTTATGCTTCATATAATGAAAATGAATTAGAAACATATAAACCAACAGTTGTTATTGTTGATGATAAAAATAATATTGATATGATTACTAATGAATTAGTAGGTAGTGATCATGTTTGATGGAATCGATTTAAAAAATCTTAATTTAAATGATATGATGAAACAAGTTCAGGATATGGCTGAAACTAGCAAAGAAGATAATGCAAAAAGAGTGTTCACTTCAAAAGCTGGTGGAGGAATGATTGAAATTTCAATTAATGGTAATTCAGAAGTAATTGATTTACAAATTGATGAATCATTACTTGATGATAAAGATTCTTTACAAATATTACTAATTTCATGTATGAATGATGTAATTAAACAATCAGATGAAAATAAAAAAATGATGGCTATGAATATGATGGGTGGTCTAGGTTCTTTTGGACAAAAGTAATCATATGAAAAACTTACTTAATCAATTTGAAGATTATCTTTTAGATAATCTTCCTAAATCACAAACATTTCACCCTACATTCGAAAGTGCTTTGGGTGATATGCTACAAGCTGGTGGTAAAAGATTCAGACCAATGCTTTTACTTTCTGTAATAAAATCAAATAAAAGTCTTCTTCTTAAAAATGCTATGCCAGTTGCACTTGGTTTGGAAATGCTTCATACTTATTCACTTGTACATGATGATTTACCATCAATGGATAATGCCGATTTAAGACGTGGATTTGAAACACTACATAAAAAATATGATGAAGTTACAGCAATATTAGTTGGAGATGCTTTAAATACAGAAGCATTTAATCAAATTTCTAATGCTCCATTATCTAATGATATTAAAATTGAATTAATTAAATGTTTAAGCAGTGATGGTGGAATAAATGGAATGATAATTGGTCAAGCAATTGATTGTTATTTTGAAAATCAAAAATTAGAACTTAGTCAATTAGAATTTTTACATATTCATAAAACTGCAAAATTAATTGCAGCTTCACTTAAAATGGGTGCAATCATTTCAGAATATGATTTAGCTACTCAAGAAACACTTTATAATTTTGGAATTGATTTAGGCTTATTATTTCAAATTCAAGATGATATTATTGATGAAACCTTAACTGAAGAAGAAGCTGGAAAAACAACACAAAATGACCAAGATAAAAACTCTTTTGTAAATCTTCTTGGATTAGAAGGTGCAATTCAATCTGCTGATACATTAGCTATAAAATGTATACATACACTAGATTCTTTAGATGAAAAATTAAAACTATCTTTAGAAGAACTACTTTTAAAATATATAAATAGACACAAATAATCATAAATTAACTAAGAGTTTCAATTTTAAGTACAACTCTTAGTCAATTTAACTCAAAGTACTTGACAAATAAACAAAAATTATATAAAATTTAGCACTTATAAAATTAGAGTGCTAATTCTTAATTTTATTACAATAAATATTATTAAATAAATCTAATAGAGGATATATTATGAATTTTAAACCATTAGGAAAAAGAGTTCTTGTAGAAAGAACAGAAGTTGAGAGTAAAACAGCAAGTGGAATTATCTTAGTTGATTCTGCGAAAGAAAAACCAAATACAGCTGAAGTAAAAGCAATTGGAAGTGAAGTAACAGAATTAAATGTTGGTGATACAATTGTATTTGAACAATATAGAGGTACTGAGTTTACTCTTGATGGACAAGATTATTTAGTATTAGAAGTTGAAAATATTATAGGAGTTATGTAAGATGGCAAAAGAAGTATTATTTAGTGATGAAGCAAGAAATAAACTATTCTCTGGTGTTGAAAAATTAGCAAATGCTGTTAAAGTTACAATGGGACCAAGAGGAAGAAATGTATTATTACAAAAATCATTTGGTGCTCCAACTATTACTAAAGATGGTGTTTCTGTTGCAAGAGAGATTGAACTAGAAGATACTTTAGAAAATATGGGTGCTCAATTAGTTAAAGAAGTTGCTTCTAAAACTGCTGATGAAGCAGGTGATGGAACAACAACTGCAACTGTATTAGCTCATAGTGTATTCAAAGAAGGTTTAAGAAACGTAACAGCTGGTGCAAATCCAATTATATTAAAAAGAGGTATGGATAAAGCAACTGAAGCTATTTTAGTTGAACTTAAAAAAGCATCAAGAGTTGTTGCTAATAAAACTGAAATTGAGCAAGTTGCTACTATTTCTGCTAACTCTGATACTGCTATTGGTTCAATGATTGCAGAAGCAATGGATAAAGTTGGAAAAGATGGTGTTATTACTGTTGAAGAAGCTAAGGGTATTTCTGATGAATTAGATGTAGTTGAAGGTATGCAATTTGATAGAGGTTACTTATCTCCTTATTTTGTAACAAATACTGAAAAAATGACTACTGAAATGGAGAATCCATTTATTCTTTTATGTGAGAAAAAAATCTCTAATTTAAAAGAAATGTTACCAATTTTAGAAGCTGTTAATCAATCAGGAAGACCTTTATTAATTATTTCTGAAGATGTTGAAGGTGAAGCTTTATCTACTTTAGTTGTAAATAGATTAAGAGGTTCATTAAATATTGCTGCTGTTAAAGCTCCAGGTTTTGGTGATAGAAGAAAAGCAATGTTAGAAGATATCGCTGTATTAACTGCTGGAACAGTTGTTTCAGAAGAGTTAGGTATGAAGTTAGAAACAGCAACAATGGATGTTTTAGGAACAGCTTCAAGAGTTGTAATTGATAAAGATAATACTACTATTGTTAATGGTTCTGGTTCTGCTGAAGCTGTTCAAGGTAGAGTTAATCAAATTAAAGCTGAAATTGATAGTACATCTTCTGAATATGATAAAGAAAAATTACAAGAAAGATTAGCAAAACTTTCAGGTGGTGTTGCAGTTATTAAAGTTGGAGCTGCTTCTGAGACTGAAATGAAAGAGAAAAAAGATAGAGTTGATGATGCATTATCTGCAACAAGAGCTGCTGTTGAAGAAGGTATTGTAATTGGTGGAGGAGCTGCTTTAATTAGAGCTGCTGCAAAAGTATCTTTAGATTTAGAAGGTGATGAAGCTATTGGAGCTGCTATTGTTTTAAGAGCTATTAAAGCACCATTAAAACAAATTGCTATTAATGCTGGTTATGATGCTGGTGTTGTTGCAAATGAAGTTGAAAAATCTGAAAATGAAAACTTAGGATTTAATGCTGCTACTGGTGAATATGTTGATATGTTCGCTGCTGGTATTGTTGATCCTGCAAAAGTTGAAAGAGTTGCAATGCAAAATGCTGTATCTGTTGCTTCATTATTATTAACAACTGAAGCTACTGTTACTGATATAAAAGAAAAAGCAAGCGCAATGCCAGCTATGCCTGATATGGGTGGAATGCCTGGAATGGGTGGAATGGGAATGTAGTTAGACTTTAGTCTAACACTTTTCATAAAAGGGGAACTGTTTTACAGTTCCCCTTTTTTTATATAAAGTAATTTCTATAAACTATAAAAAATATATATAATGGAATAAATATGAAAGATAAATTAATTGAAATAATAAAAGAAGCTGGTGAAATTATGAAAGAGGGATATTTTTGTAAAAAAGATATAACTTTTAAAGCTAAAAAAGATTTAGTAACTCAATATGATTTAGCAATAGAAAATTTTTTAAAAGAAAAATTTGAAAATGAATTTAAAGATTTTAATGTAATTGCAGAAGAGTCAGATAATACTAGTAAAATATTTTCAAATTCTATAATAGTTGACCCAATAGATGGAACAACAAATTTTGTAAATAAAGTTCCTCATACTGCTATTTCAGTTGGAGTTTATAAAGATAAAAAACCATTTATTGGTATTGTATATAATCCGATTTTAAATCAATTATTTTATGCAATAGCAAATGAAGGTGCATATTGTAATGATGAAAAAATTGAAGTTTCAGATGAAAATGATTTTCAAAAAGCATTATTATCAACTGGTTTTCCATATTCATCAGGAAGTTGTGAGGATGATTTAAATGATGTTATGAAAAAAATGAAAAATGTATTACCAAAATGTCAAGATATCAGAAGACTTGGTTCTGCTGCTCTTGATTTATGTTATGTAGCAAATGGTACTTATGAAGGTTTTTATGAAATGAATCTAAAAGCTTGGGATGTTAGTGCTGGTTTAATTATTTTACAAGAAGCAGGTGGAAAAGTTTCTAATATTGATGGAAATGAGTACAAATTATTTGAAAATAAATATATTGTTGCTTCAAATAATAAAATTCATAAAGATTTAATTAAAACATTAAATCTTTAAAATATTTATCTTGTAAATGTATCAAAGATTTTTGATGCATTTGCATATATTTATTATCACTATTTTTAGAACATTTAAAAAATTGCATTCCATTTAGTTGTATTGCTAAAGTAAAATCTTCATTTTTATCAAACTTTTCAAACTCTCTAAACGTATCAATATATTTATCTTGGTAATTATCTAAATTATTATGAAAGAACTCTTTTTTTATTTGATTATTTTGTGAAATTATTGTACTTTCTAAATTATTATTTATTGCAGGGCAGTTTTCATCAAAATAAATATAATTATCAATATTTGCACTTAATGGGTAAAGTTTACAAATAGAAGGTCTATTTTCATATATAATACATTTGAAATTTTCTAAATATTTACAATATGTTTGTCCATTTGTTAATATAATTACAGGCTTACAAAATCCTAATTCTCCAAATATAAAAAGTATAGGAAAATTTTTATAAACAGAAGAAAAATCATCTTTTAAAATTTGTGAAAAAGTTGTACCTTTTTTACCATCACAGCAATTTGCTTGACATATATCACATGATGAGAAAGTTATTTTTTTGTCTTTTATATTTGTAAATTGTTTCATAAATTCATTATATAATAGTTCAGATTAATCTATGAATATTCATTTAAAATCAAGAAAGCGCTTTTTTAGCAAGTTTTTTATATAATCTTTGATTAAAATTTTGCTTAAAGGTATTTATAAATGTGTGGAATAGTTGGTTACATTGGTAAAAATAACACAACAAAAATTTTACTTGATGGATTAAAAGAGCTTGAATATAGAGGTTATGACTCTGCTGGAATTGCTGTTTTAAATAAAGATAAAATTGATGTATTTAAAGCCTTAGGTAAAATAAATAATCTTGAAGAAAAAGTAAAATTATCAAAAAATGATAATTATGAACTTGGAATTGGACATACAAGATGGGCAACACATGGAAAACCAACTGAATTAAATGCTCATCCTCATTTGGGTGAATACTCTTATGTTGTTCATAATGGAATAATTGAAAATTATAAAGAATTAAAAGAAGAATTAATTAGCAAAGGTCATAAATTTGTATCTCAAACAGATACAGAAGTTATAGTTCATTTATTTGAAAATTATAATAATGAATTAAATGACACAAAAAAAGCTTTTGAAAATACAATAAAAGATTTAGAAGGTGCTTTTTCAATTCTTTTAATAACTAAAGCAGATCCTTCAAAGGTATTTTTCTTTAAACATGGAAGCCCTTTAATTATTGCTAAGGGAAATGAAGAAAATGAAGTTTTATTTTCATCTTCTGATGCCCCGTTAATTGGTTTAGCTAATGAAGTAGTTTATTTAGAAGATGCAGTTGGTGGAATTGCAAGTGCAAATGGTATTGAGTTCTTTAGTGATGATTATTCATGGTCAACATTACCAACATCAAAACAATTTGCTCAAAAAAATGGCTTTAGATTTTTTATGGAAAAAGAGATCTATGAACAAAGTGATGTAGTTGTTGATTGTATGCTTGGTAGAATTAATGATGAAGAAATTTTATTTGATGAAATTGATAAATCATTAATTGATGGTATAAATGAAATAAAAATTTGTGCTTGTGGAACATCGTACCATTCAGGATTAACAGCATCATATCTTTTTGAAAGACTTTCAAAAGTTAAGTGTAATGTTGAAATTGCAAGTGAATTTAGATATAAAGACCCATTATTAACAAAAGATACTTTATTTATTGTAATCTCTCAAAGTGGTGAAACAGCTGATACTTTAGAAGCCTTAAAAATGGCAAAAGCAGCAGGATTGAAAACTTTAGTTATTTGTAATGTTGATAATTCATCAATGACAAGAACAGCAGATGCTACAATTTTAACGCGAGCTGGAATTGAAAAAGGTGTGGCTTCAACTAAAGCATTTACAACACAAACTGTTGTATTATGGATGTTGTCTTTATATTTTGCAAAAGCAAAAAATGTAATAGAAAAAGAATTATTACAAAATGAGATTAGAGTATTAAGAGAAGTTCCACAATCTTTGATAATTGATGATAAAATTCATGAAAAAACTAAAAGATTATCTAAAAGGTACCTGCATGGTCATGGTTTCTTCTTTATTGGTAGGGATATATTTTTCCCTCTTGCTTTAGAAGGAGCTTTAAAGCTTAAAGAGATTTCGTATTTACACGCAGAAGGTTATCCAGCAGGTGAAATGAAACATGGTCCTATTGCATTAGCAGACCCTGAATTATTTACAATTGCATTGATGCCTCAGAATCTTCTTTATGATAAAATTAAATCAAATGTTGAAGAATTAAGTGCTAGAGATAGTACTATTTGCGCAATATCACCACTTGATTTTGAATTAAGTGATGATTTTATAAAAACTAAGAAAACTGATCATTATATGTTAGAATTTTTTGAAATGTTAATAGCTTTACAGTTATTATCAATGGAAATATCAGTTAGATTAGGAAATGATGTTGATATGCCAAGAAACTTGGCAAAATCAGTAACCGTAGAATAAATTCGACTTGCTGTTGTATTTGTTATTTTTTTAACAGCAAAATAGTAATTAAAAATAATGGAAAACAAAAATGGAAAACCTAAAAGGAAAACAAATATGGAAAACAAGAAACAGTATTTATTTACTTCAGAAGTAGTAAGCCCAGGACACCCTGATAAATGTGCAGATATTATTGCTGATACTATTGTTGATAAATTAATTATTGAAGATAAAAACAGCAGAGTTGCATCTGAAGTTTTTGTTGCAGGAAAAAATGTAGTTATTGGTGGAGAAGTTAAATCAACTTGTCAATTATCTGATGCAGATTATGAAAAATTAGTAAAAGACGCATTAGCTAAAATTGGTTATGATGGAAAATCTTCATTTACAAAAGAACAATGTTTACACCCTGATGATGTAAAAGTGCAAGTATTATTAAATCAACAAAGCCCTGATATTTCTCAAGGAGTTGATCAAACAACTGGTGATATTGGCGCAGGTGATCAAGGTATTATGTTTGGATTTGCATCTACTGAAACAGCTGATTATATGCCTGCTGCTATTACTTATGCAAGAATGCTTTGTGATAAAGTTTATGCTTATGCTTTAAAACATAATCATAAATTAGGTGTTGATATTAAAACACAAGTTACAATTGATTATGGAACAAAAGAAAATTTTGAAAATTGTAAACCTCAAAAAATTCACACTATCGTTGTTTCTGCACCTTCTGTTGAAGGAATGGGAATTGATGAAGTTAGAGAATTAATCCAAGGTTTAATTGATGATACTGGACTTCCAACAGATATGTATAAAAAAGAAGAAACAATTATTCATATTAATCCAACAGGAAGATATGTAAGTCACTCTTCTTTACATGATAGTGGTTTAACAGGAAGAAAACTTATTGTTGATTCATTTGGAGGATATTCACCAATTGGTGGTGGTGCTCAAAGTTCAAAAGATTATACAAAAGTAGATAGATCTGGACTTTATGCAGCAAGATGGATTGCTAAGCACATTGTAGCTGCAAAACTTGCACAAAAAGCAGTAGTTCAAATTTCATATGCAATTGGTGTTGCACGTCCTACATCTGTTTCTGTTGATACAATGGGAACATATACAAGATTAAACGATGATGTTTTATCTCAATTTATTATGGATACATTCCCTTTAACACCAAAATGGATTACAGATAAATTTGCATTAGATAAACCAAGTGCAGAAACTTTCCTTTATGCAGATGTTGCATCACGAGGACAAGTAGGTCAAAGTGATTACCCTTGGGAAAAACTTGACGAATTAGAAAAATTCGATAATTTATAAAATAGATACAAAGGATTTAAAATGGATTTAAAAAACTTATTTAGTAAAATTTCATTTGAAAGTAGTTCAAAAGAACAACCAACAAAAAAAGATGCTCCAAGTCACTGGATTAAATGTCCTGAATGTAACTCTTTAATGTTCTTTAAAGAAGTTGAAAATCAAGATAATATTTGTCCAAAATGTAATTTTCATATGAGAATTGGTGCAAAAAGAAGAATTGAAATACTAACAGATGAAAATACTTTTGTTGAATTTGATGAAGATTTAAAGCCAAATGATCCTTTGAAATTTGTAGATAAAACATCATATAAAAAAAGAGTAGATGAAGCTTTTAAGAAAACTGGTAGAACTTCATCTGTTGTAAGTGGTGAAGCGCAAATTAACGGAATGGGTGTACAAATTGTTGTATTTGATTTCTCATTTATGGGTGGTTCATTAGGTTCAGTTGAAGGTGAAAAAATTGTAAGAGCTGTTGATAGAGCATTAGAAAAACATCAAGGTTTAATTATTGTTTCAGCATCAGGAGGAGCAAGAATGCAAGAGTCTACTTTTGCTTTAATGCAAATGGCTAAAACATCTGCTGCATTAAAAAAATTAGATCATGCAAAACTTCCATATATTTCAATTTTAACAGACCCTACAATGGGTGGTGTTTCTGCATCATTTGCTTTCTTAGGTGATATTATTATGGCAGAACCTGGTGCATTAATTGGATTTGCTGGTCAAAGAGTAATTAAACAAACTATTGGTGCAGATTTACCAGAAGGTTTCCAAAGAGCAGAATTCTTACTTGAAAAAGGTTCTATTGATATGGTTGTTAATAGATCAGATATGAAACAAACATTAGCTGATTTATTAAAAATGTTTGAAAAAGAGACTAAAATAAGTTAAGTTTTGATGATAAGTAATACAAAAAAGCTTTTAGTTACTGAACCTAAAAGCTTTAATAATTTATATGTTCTTTGCGATTATGAAACATTAATCAAAAAGAACATCTCTCTTAAACAATTTATTCAAATATGTAATGACAAAGATGTAAAAATACTTCAATACAGAGATAAAGTTTCTACTATTGAAGAACAAAAAAAGAATCTTTTATTTTTAAAATCAAACTTAAATATACCAATCATTATAAATGATAAAATTGAATTAATTGAATATGCCGATGGTTTACACTTAGGTCAAGAAGATTTTGATTTAATACATAAAGATAAACAAATTGCGGTTAAACTACTTAGAAAAAAGATTGGAAATAAACTTTTAGGTCTTTCTACTCATAATGAAATGGAAATACTTGAGTCTAATAATCTAGATATTGATATGATTGGTCTAGGTGCTTATAAAAATACAAGTACAAAAGATGTACAAACTGTATTAGGTTCAAGAATTTCTTATTTAGCCAAAATGTCTATACATCCTGTTTGTGCTATTGGTGGTGTAAAAGTTAATGATATTATTGAAAATATTTCATTTAATGTTGTTGGTTCTGGAATATTTCAAAGTGATAAGGAATAATTATGAGTAAAATTAATATATATTCAATTGTAAAACCATCAAAAGATGAATCTGATATATTAATTAAAAATTTTATTAAAATGTCACAAAAATATGCAAATGTTGAAGTTCACTATATTTTTAATAAAACAATTGCAAAAGCACAAACAATTGGTGAAAAAGAAGCTCAACAATCTTATAGTGATGTTTATGAACCATTATTAAAAGGCTACAATATTGCACTAGATGTATTAGGAAAAAAAGTAGATAGTTACAAATTTTCTCAAATACTAGAGGGTAAAAATGAAATTAACTTTTTTATTGGTGGTGCGTATGGATTTAAACGAGATTTTTTGAATAAATGTGATAACATTATATCTTTAAGTGATTTGACTATGGCCCACAAAATTGCAAATATTGTACTAACAGAACAGATATTTAGAGGTTTATGTATAATAAATAATCATCCATATCATAAATAATTTATATAGTTTTTTGTATAATGCAAAAAATTAAAAATTAAAAGGTATTAAGTGGCTAATTCAAAACAGATTGTAGAGTTAAAAGAGATTTTAATTAATAGAAAAGAATTGATTATTAACAACATAAGAGATAGTAGAGATAGTATTGATTCTTTAAAAAACTCTGAGTGTAAAGATGATTATGATTATGCTGAAATATCAAGTGATAGTTTCAAAGAGGGAATTATAGCAAACCAACAAGTAAAAGAGTTAAGTGAAATAGAAGATGCAATTAAGAGCATTGAAAAGGGAACTTATGGTGTTTGTGAAATGTGTGATGAATCAATAGCAATTGGTAGATTAAGAGCAAAACCGTTTGCAAAGTTTTGTACACCATGTAGAGAGATTTATGAATCTGAAAGATAGTAATTAAAAGGATTAAAGATGGGATTTAAAAAATATGTTGTATTTTCTATAATATTAATAGTTGCGATTTACGGATATTTATTTAGTTTAGATTTAGGTGAGTATAAACTAACAGTATTTGATATATCACTAAACTTACCAGTTAGTGCATGGGTTATTACTCCTGTAATACTTTTATTTTTAGCAACAGTTGGCCATATTGTATTTTATGGTTTAATCAATATATTTAAAACAAGAGCTATTCTTAAAGATCAAGAAACAATGCTTAGTTTAATTAAATCTAATTTATCTGACAATCCTAACTCTAAAAAATTTAAATCTAAAGTATTTAAAAGTTTATCTTCTGTACTTAATCAATTAAATTTAAGTGTTAAAGATAATACTTTTTCATCTCCGGATGAAGAATTAAATAAATTAGTTGCTGCTATTCAAGATATAAAAGCTGGTAAATATGTAAGTGATAAATCAATTAAAATAAATGAAATTTCAGATTTATCAAACTTAAATATGATAAATAAAGTTAATGAACAAATTGATTTTGCAATTGATGTATTAAAGAAAACAGAAAATTATGCACCAAATGTTGTAAGACAAGCTTTCTTAAATGTTCTTGAGAAAAAAACAATGACTACAATGAAAAAACTTTATAAAAATGTTAAATTAGATAAAGAATTAGCAAAAAAATTATTTGAAAAAGATGCTCAAAATAATGAATTTGGTTTTACTCATGAAGAAATTTTAAAAATTGTTAAAGATTTAGATTTCAAAAAAGAAGATTATGTTGCATTAGCAAAAAATTATGAAACTATTTTAAAGCCTGATCAAATTATTGCACTATTTGAAAAGTTATCTTCTGATTTAGAAGAATCAACACCTGCATATTTACATGTATTATTTGAATATGAAATGATTGATAAAGTTAGAGAAGTTGTAGATGCTACTCCTGATGGAGAATATACTTCATTTAAAGCTCTTTTAGATTTAAAAGATGCTGGTAAACATTATGATTTAGAATCGATTTCATATAAATAATGGAAAAGAAGATTGATTTTAGCCAACCCTTAATGGTGTTGGCACCACTTGCTGGATATACTGACTTACCTTTTCGTTCTGTTGTAAAAAAATTTGGTGCAGATATTACTATTTCTGAAATGATTTCATCAAATGCCTTAGTTTATAAATCTGAAAAAACATTAAGAATGATTGAAAAATCACCTTCTGAAGATCCTTATATTGTTCAAATAGCTGGAAATAGTCCTGAATTAGTTCGTGATGCTGTTTTAATTTTAAATGATATTGATGGAATTGATGGAATTGACTTAAACTGTGGTTGTCCTGCACCAAAAGTATTTTCACATGGTTCAGGTTCTAATCTACTTGGTGATTTAAAAAAACTTGAAGCTATTCTTTCAACTGTAAAAAAATATTCTACAAAACAATATACTTCTGCAAAAGTTCGTATTGGAGTTAATGAAAAAATACCAGTTGAAATTGGAAAAGCTGTTGAAGCTTGTGGTGTTGATTTTGTATCTGTACATGGAAGAACAAGAGCTGGTAAATATAAAGCTCCTGTTGATTATGATGCAATTAGAGATATGAAAGCTGCTATTAGTATTCCTGTTATTGCAAATGGTGATATTAAAGATTATGCAAAAGCAAAAGAAGTATTGCAACATACAAAAGCTGATGGTGTTATGATCGGACGTGCTGCTGTTGGTAAACCTTGGGTGTTTTATCAATTAAAACATGGAATTGAAAATATCACTGAAGATAAAAAAAGAGAAATCATCTTAGAACATTATGATGCTGTACTTAAATTTCATGGTGAGCATGGTGCTGTAATGTTTAGAAAACTATTACATTCTTACTCAAAAGGTTATGATGGTGCTAATGAATTTAGAAACATTATAAATACTATTTCTGATGCAAAAATCATGAGAGATATGATAGAAAACTTCTTTTAATATAATTCAAAAGTTATTTAGATAAAATATCCCAATTTATACATAAATAAAATAAAGGGAAATATTTGTCTGAATACTATTTTGAATTAACAATTAAACCAACTCAAAATTACGAACTTTTTTTAGAACTACTTACGTCTTTAACACAACAAGCAATTGAAGAACTTGATGGAACATTAATTTCAAGAAGTGAAGAGAGCTTAGATGATGTTGAATTTGGTATTTTAGAATTTGCAAAAGCACTAAATATCGAATGTGAAACTACAAATGTTAGAAAAGAAAACATTGACTGGATTAAACAATATCAAGAATCAGTAAAATCTGTTGAAATTGGAAACTTCTTTATTAGACCATCTTGGGATGAAAAGAAAGAGAATAAAATTGACATTATAATTGATCCTGCATTATCTTTTGGTTCAGGTCACCATGAAACAACATCATCTTGTGTAGAAGCTATTGATGAGTTTGTAAAACAAAATGATACTGTTTTAGATGTAGGAACAGGAAGTGGTATACTTGCTATTTGTGCTTCAAAAAAAGGTGGAATAGTTGATATTTGTGATACAGATGATGTTTGTATCAAAGATACTGCTAGTAACTTTGTGTTAAATGATACAACATTTAAAGATTCTTGGATTGGATCTGTTAATAAAGCTTCAAAAACTTATGACATAGTTATTGCAAATATTGTTGCAGATGTTTTAGTTATGATTGCTACTGATTTAAAGAAATCTATAAAACCTAATGGAATTTTAATAATTTCTGGAATTTTAGATAAACATTTAGATAGAGTATTAAATAAATTTAAAGATATAGAAAAAATTAAAGCTATTCATAAAAATGAGTGGGTAACTTTAATATTTAAAAATAATAAGGAGTTTTAATTTATGGCTAATAATCAACAAAACAATAATAACGATTCAAATAATAACAATAATTTCTTTAATAATAATCCTTTATTAATATTTGTAATTTTTTCAATTGTTACAATTTTCGCATTTAAAGCACTATTCCCAGAAGATCAAATGGGAAGTTCTTCAAATTCAGCTGTTGCACCTTTTGGACAATCTAAAAATCAAACAGTTGCTTATTCTGATTTAAAAAAATTAATTAATTCAGGAAAAATTGACTACGTAGGAATTGGAAATACTCAAATTAGAGCTGTTTCTAAAAATGGAAATGGACAGATTCAAACTTATACAGCAAGAAGAGTAATTCCAGATGAAACATTAATTGCAACATTAGAAAAAAATGGAATTAATTATGGTGGAATCAATGAAGAAAATGTTTTAGCTGATATTTTATTTGGTTGGGTTTTACCAATATTTATATTCTTTGCAATTTGGATGTTTATTACAAAAAGAATGCAAAAATCAATGGGTGGAGGAGGCGGAGGCCTTCTTGGAATAGGGTCTTCTAAAAAGATGATTAATTCTGAAAAACCAAATGTTACTTTTGATGATATGGCTGGAAATAAAGAAGCTAAAGAAGAAGTACAAGAAGTTGTTGATTTCTTAAAATCACCAGATAGATATGTAAGACTTGGAGCTCAAATTCCAAAAGGTGTTTTATTAGTAGGACCTCCAGGTACTGGTAAAACATTATTAGCAAAAGCAGTTGCTGGTGAAGCAAATGTTGAGTTCTTATCTGTTTCTGGTTCTGCATTTATTGAAATGTTTGTTGGAGTTGGTGCTTCAAGAGTTAGAGATCTATTTGAACAAGCAAAAAAAGTTGCACCTGCAATTATTTTTATTGATGAAATTGATGCTATTGGTAAAAGTAGAGCATCAGGTGGTCCAATGGGTGGAAATGATGAAAGAGAACAAACTTTAAATCAGTTATTAGCTGAAATGGATGGTTTCTCAACAGAACATGCACCTGTTATTGTATTAGCTGCAACAAATAGACCAGAAGTATTAGACCCAGCACTTTTAAGACCAGGAAGATTTGATAGACAAGTTTTAGTTGATAAACCTGACTTTGAAGGTAGAGTTGAAATCTTAAATGTACATATTAAAGATGTAAAACTTGGTAAAAATGTTGATTTAAAAGAGATTGCTAAAATGACAGCAGGATTAGCAGGTGCTGATTTAGCAAATATTATTAATGAAGCTGCATTACTTGCAGGTCGTGCATCTAAAGATCAAGTTGATCCATCAGATTTTAAAGAAGCTGTTGAAAGACAAATTGCAGGACTTGAAAAGAAATCAAGAAGAATTTCTCCAAAAGAGAGAAAAATTGTTGCTTATCATGAATCTGGACATGCTTTAATTGCAGAAATTACAAAAGGTGCTAATAAAGTTAATAAAGTTTCAATTGTTCCAAGAGGATTAGCTGCACTTGGTTATACTTTAAATACACCAGAAGAAAATAAATATTTAATGCAAAAGCATGAACTTATTGCTGAAGTAGATGTTTTATTAGGTGGTAGAGCTGCTGAAGAAGTATTTATAAAAGAAATATCAACAGGTGCTGGAAATGATTTAGATAGAGCTACTGATATTATTAAATCAATGGCAACTGTTTATGGTATGAGTGATATTGCTGGTCTTATGGTTTTAGAAAAAAGATCAAATCAGTTCTTAGGTGGACAAAGTCAAAAAGACTTCTCTGATAATATGGCTAAAGATTTAGATACTCATATTAAAACTTTATTAAATGAAAGATATGAAGTAGTACTTCAATCTCTTAGAGATAATAAAGAAGCAATTGAGCAAATGACAGCTGAATTACTAGAAATTGAAGTGATTTCAGGTGAAAGAGTAAGAGAAATTATCAAAGAAAATGGTGGAACTGTTTTTGAAGATGAAGATTTACATTCAGAAGCAATTGTAGATGAAGATAAAAAAGAAACTAAAGAATCTAAAGATTCAGAAGTAAAAGAAGATTCAACTACTAAAACAGATAAAAAAGAAGATTAATAAAAGCTAGGTAAGTATTACTTACCTTTAGCTTTGTAAAATATCAAAATAACACTTGACAAATATTTTTTTATTAATTATAATCTAGCATACAATTACAAAGGAGAGTCCAAATGAAAATTTTTAATTTTTATAATAACCATTTCATCAAAAGCGTGAATACTCTTCTACTACTTTCAAAATCTCTCTAATTTTAAATTAGAATACCGATTTACAAACAATCTACATTAAATAACAAACAATAGTTTTTCTTTTTTTATATAAAAAAAGATATAATATTTTACATTTTAAAAGGTAAAAAATAATGGATAAAAATAGAATTATAGTATTTGATACAACGTTAAGAGATGGAGAACAATCACCTGGTTGTTCAATGAACACTGATGAAAAAATCAAAGTAGCATTACAATTAGAAAAATTAGGTGTTGATGTTATTGAAGCTGGTTTTGCAGCAGCATCACCAGGTGATTTTGATGCAGTTTCAAGAATTGCAGAAAGAGTTAAAAACTCATCAATCTGTTCTTTATCAAGAGCAATTGAAAATGATATTAAACAATCTGCTTTAGCTGTTAGTAAAGCTCCATTACACAGAATCCATACATTTATTGCAACTTCGCCAATTCATATGAAATATAAATTGAAAATGAGTGAAGAAGAGGTTATTAAAAGAGCAGTTCATGCTGTACAATATGCAAGAACATTTGTTGATGATGTTGAGTTTTCACTAGAAGATGCAGGTCGTTCTGAAATTTCATTTATGAAAGAAGTAATGGATGCTGTTATTGCAGCAGGTGCTTCTACTATTAATTTACCTGATACGGTTGGATATAGATTACCTCATGAGTTAGGTGCAATGGTAAAAGAATTATCTGATTTTGCTGGTGATAGAGCAATTATTTCAGTACATAATCATAATGACTTAGGTTTATCAACTGCTAATACTTTAGCTTCTGTTATGAATGGTGCTAGACAAATAGAAGTTACAATGAATGGTTTAGGTGAGCGTGCAGGAAATTCAGCTTTAGAAGAAGCTGTTATGGCTATTAAAACTAGAAAAGATGCATTTGGTGATTTATACACAGGTATTAATACTGTTGAATTATTCCCAACTTCAAGATTAGTAGCAACTATTACAGGTGTTGAACCACAACAAAATAAAGCAATTGTTGGTAAAAATGCATTTGCTCATGAAAGTGGAATTCATCAAGATGGTATGTTAAAAAATAATGAAACATATGAAATAATGAAACCTGAAGATGTTGGTGTATTTAAAGAATCAACTTTAATTTTAGGTAAACATTCAGGTCGTGCTGCATTTAGAGATAAAATTGAGCATTTAGGTTTTGATAAAGTAAGTGATGAAGAATTAAACGCTGCATTTGATAGATTTAAATTATTAGCTGATAAGAAAAAAGATGTAACTGATGATGATATTAGAATGTTAATTACTGATGAAGCATTAAATCAAGATAAGACTTATGAATTAGTTGGATTACAAATTTCTGATTGTTCAAATGGTATGCCAATGGCAGCTGTATCTATAAAATACAAAGACGATATTATGCAAGATGCAAATATTGGTGATGGAACAATGGATGCAATATTTAAAACTATTGATAGATTAACTGGAATTAGTGGTGAATTAAATGATTATAAAGTAACTTCTGTTTCTGAAGGAAAAGATTCACTTGCAAAAGTAACAACAAGAGTAACTTTTGATAAAGATGCTCCATCTTTTGTAGGTCATGGTTTAAGTATTGACACAATGCTTGCAACTGCAAAAGCTTACTTAGGTTCTGTAAACTCTTACCTTTCTCAAAAAGAGAGACTTTCTAAAAATAGCGAACATCAAGTTTAAAAAAAGATAAAGTAGTTTTACTACTTTATCTAAACTCCTTATTAAATAACTTTCTTCTTCTTTTTTAACCTTATAAAATAATAAAATTTAGTTGCTTCAGCAAGAAATTTGAATAATAATATTAAAATAATATATATTTACTCAAACACAAGGGAGAAATAAAGTAATATGATGCAGTTTAACTTCTTTTTGAAGCTACTAAAAGAGTCTTTTCGGGATTTAATTCCTATTATCGTTGTAATTCTATTTTTTCAATTAGCAATTATTCAAACAGTACCAGAAGGTTGGGTTAGTACAGCTATTGGTCTAGGTATTGTTGGTGTTGGTTTAGCAATTTTTTTACAAGGTTTAGAAATTGGAATATTCCCCGTTGGTGAAGGTTTAGCAAGAGATTTTGCAAAATCAGGATGGGTTACTTGGATTTTAATTTTTGGATTTTTAATTGGATTTGGTACAACAATAGCAGAGCCTGCGCTTGCTGTTATTGCTGATAAAGCAGCCTCAATTTCTAGTGGAAGAATTGATGCTACTATTTTAAGATTTGTAGTTGCTGGTTCTGTTGGTTTTGCAATTTTATTAGGTGTATTTAGGATTATTAAAGGTCATCCAATTCACTATTATATTATTGCTGGATACATTATTGTTGTTACAATTACATTTTTTGCACCTCCTGAAATTATTGGATTATCTTATGATTTAGGTGGAGTTACAACTTCAACTGTTACAGTACCATTAGTTGCTGCACTTGGTATTGGACTAGCTTCAAATATAAAAGGTAGAAATCCTGTAATTGATGGATTTGGTCTTATTGCATTTGCTTCATTAACTCCTATGATTTTTGTTCAAATTTATGGTATTGCTGTATATAATTTAGTCGATGCAAAAGAAGTAGCTAATGTTATAGTTCAAGCTTCTGTTTCTTCTCCAACTGATATTACATTTCAATCAATCATATATGGAATTATTTCAGTAGTTAAAGATGTTATACCTATTTTATTAATCATTTTATTTTTCCAATATGGAGTACTTAAAAAACCTATACAAAATATTAAAACTGTATTTTTAGGATTTGTACTTGTAATTGTTGGTTTATACGCATTTATTCTTGGTTTAGAAATGGGGTTATTCTCTCTTGGTGAGACAATGGCATACCAACTTACTAAATCTGATTCTGTATTAATGATTTATGCTTTTGCTTTTGCAATTGGTTTTTCTACTACTATGGCAGAACCTGCACTTATGGCAATTGCAAAAAAAGCAAAAGAGATATCAGATGGTAAAATTAATGATTTTGCATTAAGATTATTTGTTGCAGCTGGTGTTGCAATTGGTATTGCATTAGGTGCATTTAGAATTGTTGATGGTGGACATATTCACTACTATATTATTGTAGGATATTTAATTGTAATTATTCTTACATTTATTGCTCCTAAGTATATTATTCCTATTGCATATGATTCAGGAGGAGTTACAACTTCAACTGTTACTGTTCCTTTAGTTGCGGCACTTGGAATTGGGCTTGCTACAAACATTCCTGGAAGATCACCATTAATTGATGGTTTCGGACTTATTGCATTTGCTTCATTATTTCCGATGATTACAGTTATGTTATATGGAATAATAACAGAGAAATTTGGTGTTAAATCAGATACTCAAATTGAGCAAGAAGAGTTATTAAAAGATACATTAGTTGATGCTGAAAATATGGATTTAGCAACAGTTAATATTGATGGTTCTACAGTTAGACATTCATTATCATTAGAGTTTTCAGCTGTTGTTGTTATTGTACCTGTTGATAAAAAACTTGATGCAATTCAAGCTGCACATAAAGCCGGAGCTTCTGGTGTTACAGTATTACGTGCTGATGGTATTGGACTTGAAGAGATGGCTAATTTCTATAGAACGTCATTTGAAGCAAATGATACTTTACTTCTATTTTTATTACCTAGATATTTAGTAAATGAAGTTGTTAAATCAATTATTCATTCATTACATATTACAACAACTGGAAAAGGTGTTGCTTTTGCTTTCCCTCTTTCTCATATGAAAGGTGTATCTTTATCAAAAGAGGATATTTTTAAAGAGCAATCTTATCAAGTTAATTTACAAAAAGATAATCCAATGCAGTGTGTTGATGAAGAAGTAGAGGAAAATTATATTAATGAATCAAATTCAAAATCTACAACAACTAACAAATAGTATTAATACAGGGGAACCTGTATTAATATACTTCTCAGGTGAAAATTGTTCTGTTTGTAAAGTCTTAAAACCAAAAATTGAAGAACAAATAAGTAAGAACTTTGATAAATTTAATTTATATGAAGTTAAAACTGACATACATAAAGAAATCACAAGTCATTTTACGGTATTTTCTATACCTACAATACTGGTTTATTTTGATAAAAAAGAATTTCGAAGAATGGGTAGGAATATAAGTGTTCCTTTATTCATAGAAGAATTAAAAAGACCGTATAATTTAATGACAAAGTAAAATAAAAATGAAAAGAACACTTCTTATTTTTTTAATTGTATTTATTTTAATGCAATTTATAAGACCTGAACAAAAAAATATAGCTACACAAAAAGATTTAGAAATAAAAGCACCATTAGAAGTGATGACAGTGTTAAAGTCATCTTGTTATGATTGCCATTCTAATAATGTAGTTTGGCCAGCATACTCTCAAATAGCACCATTTTCATGGATTATATCATCACATGTAAAAAATGGAAGAAAAGCATTGAATTTTTCTATATGGGAAAATTATACTGATGATGAAAAACAACATGAATTAAAACAAATATATAGAACAGTATATGCAGCAATGCCATTACAAAGTTATATTGTTATGCATAAAGAAGCTGATTTAACTAAAGAACAAAGATTATTAATTAGAGATTGGACAGGAATTAGGAAAAGAAATTGAGAGAAGAGGTATTAGAACTACTTGCAGATAGAAAAGTATTATTAACAATTACTTATTTTAAGTTGCAAAAATTGTTTGAAAAGAAGTATGGTAAAAATACTATTCTTCTTATGGAAATTGGAACATTTTTTGAAGTTTATGAAGTAAATAATGAACATGAACAAATAGGAAAAGCAAAAGAAATTGCTGAACTTTTAAATATTCAATTGACTAGAAAAAATAAAACTATATTAGAAAACTCAAAAGAAAATCCTATTATGGCAGGAGTTCCTGCTATTTCTTTAGAAAAGCATCTTGCCCGAATTATCGCAGAACAAAAATATACAGTTGTACTTATAAAACAAAAAGGTGTTCCACCTAATGTTTCAAGATATTTAGATATTGTTGTAAGTCCTGGAACAAACTTTGATTTTGTATTAGACCAAGATGAAAATAATATTACTTCACTTTTAATTGATCAAATTAGAGGTATTTATTTAGTTGGATATTCAGCAATTGATGTAACAACGGGAAAGTGTTATTATAATGAAATACACGGAACTAGTGAAGATAAATTTTATGCCTTAGATGAAGTTTTTAATTATATGAATATGCATAAAACAAATGAAATAGTTATAAGTTTTGCAGATAAAAATATAAATCAAAAAGAGGTTATTGAATATTTAGAGTTGTCTTTAAAAACTTTTCATATTGGTTCTTTTAGACCTAAGATATCTTATCAAAATGAATTATTTAAAAATGTATTTAACGTTCAGTCATTATTAACTGCAATTGAACATTTAGATATGGAAAGAGTTCCATTAAGTACAGAAGCACTTGCAGTTTTAATTGATTTTGTAATAGGGCATGATTCAAATATTGTGCAAAAACTTTCATCTCCTGAAAAGCTTGATATTTCTAAATATATTTATTTAGGAAATAATGCACTAGAGCAATTAAATATAATAGAAACAAGTCATAATCCATCATTGATAAAATTAATTAATAACACTTCAACAGCAATGGGAAAAAGACTTTTAAAAGAGAGGCTTTCTCATCCAGTAAAAGATGAAAAAGAACTTTTACGAAGATTTGCTTTATCAAAAGAGTTATATGATTATCATGCTCCAATTGAGAATGAACTAGCAAATATTTATGATATTGAAAGACTTACACGAAGAATAAAATTAAATAGATTACACCCTTTCGAACTTAATTATTTATATGATTCATTATTAAGTATTAAAGAAGTTGTAACATTTATGGAAAGTTATAAATTTATAAAACCACCTTGTTCAAGTGCCCAATTACAACTATTTATTCAATCAATAGATTCAACATTTGATTTATCAATATCTGGTAAATATATGTTAAAAGATGTTGAGGTTAATATGGTTTGTGAGGGTATTAATACTCAAATAGATGAATTAAATAGACAAAATGATGGATTATATACAAAACTTGAATTACTAAAATCTCATATCTTATCTTTTTTAAATACAGAAGATACAAATTATGTCGGTATAAATAGATTAGATAAAGAGGGATTCTTTTTAACTTTAACTAGAAATAGATTTAATCTTGTAAAAGAAAAGTTAATGAACTCTCATATTATTATTGATGAAGAGCTAATTTTATTTAAAGATATGAATATAAAAGTTCAAACTAATTCGGTTAAAATATTTTGTAAATTAACAGAAGATATCTCAGCAAATTATGTACATAATTTAAGAAAAATTATTGAACTTAATAAATTAGTATTTAAAGATAAATTATGTGAATTTGAAAAGAAATTTGCAATATTACTTGAAGAGTTAGTTCAATTTATTGCAGAAGTTGATTTAACAGTTTCAAATATTAAAACAGCAAAAAAATATAACTATGTATGTCCAAAAATTGTAAAAACAAAAGATGAAGAAAACTTCTTAGAATTAATAGATTTAAGACATCCTATAATTGAAGCAAATGAAGAACAAGGTGTATATGTACCTAATGATATAATTTTAGGTGAATTATCACTTGCTTCAAAAGAGTATAAAGATAATGTAATTATAAAAAACTCAAATCCTCTAAATCTAACAGAAAATAAGATGCATGGTGTTTTACTTTATGGTATTAACTCTTCAGGTAAATCATCACTTATGAAAGCCATAGGAATAGCTGTAATTCTAGCACAAGCTGGTTTTTATGTACCTGCTAAATCAATGAGATTTTCAATTTTTGATGCTGTTTATACAAGAATTTCAGGAGCTGATAATATTGCAAAAGGTTTATCGTCTTTTGCTGTTGAAATGTTAGAGTTAAAAAATATTTTTAATCGTGCTAGTAAAAAATCATTAATTTTGGGTGATGAAATCTCTCATAGTACAGAAACAATGAGTGGATTATCAATAGTAGCAAGTTCTATACTAAAACTTTCAAAGTTAGAAGCTATCTTTGTTTTTGCAACACACTTACATCAATTACCTGAAATAAATGAGATTGAAGAACTTAAAAATATAATTGCATTACATTTATCTGTTATGTATAAAGATGATGAAGATAAACTAATCTTTGATAGAAAATTAGCTTACGGAAGTGGTTCTTCTATGTATGGATTAGAGTATGCAAAATCTTTGCATATGGATAAAGAATTTTTATCTGTAGCAAATGATATAAGAAAAAAACTAACAGATGATTATTCATCAATTGAAAGATTGTCTCAAAGAAAAACATCTAAATATAATAAAAACGTATATGCAAGTACTTGTGTTATTTGTAAAAAAGCATGTGATGATGTCCATCATATAAAAGAACAATCACGTGCAAATAAAGATGGTTTTATTGATCATATAAATGCAAATCATAAGTATAATTTAATCCCTTTATGTAAAGAACATCATAAAATGGTACATGATGGAAGTATAAATGTAAATGGATTTGTTGCAACTTCTAATGGTTTAGAGTTACACTATACAATGTTAGAAAAGTAGAAGAATTAACTTCTACTTTTTAATATTTTTCTTTATCGCCATTTTTTAATAAATCTCTTGTAAATTTAATTACTTTATTTCTACCTGTTTCTTTAGCCTCATATAAACATAAATCAGCAAATTTAATACATTTCCATATTTGATCTGTATCTTTAGGAAAGAAAGAGTAACCAATACTTACTGTTTTACTAAATGATTCATTATTGAAAGTAAATACTAATTTTTCAAACTCTTGATTTATTTTTGTTGCAAGATTAAATGCACTTTCTTCTGTTGGATTTTTCATAATAATTAAGAACTCTTCTCCTCCAAATCTAATAATAAACTCTTTTTCACTAATAGAGTCTTTCATTGTTTTAGAAAGTTTTTGAAGAATTACATCTCCTGCATCATGACCATAAGTATCATTTATCATTTTAAAATAATCTATATCTAAGAACATAACAGCATAAGTTGTATCTTCTTTAAGTTCAGCTGGCATTCTTCTTTCAATAAATTCATCTAAATATTTTCTATTATAAAGTCCTGTTAATCCATCAACTAAGTTTCTTTCTCTTAAAACATCCATTAACATTCTACTCTCTAAAATAGGTTTTGTTTCTTCAAGATATTTTTTAATTATTCCTATTTGATATTTTGTATGTTTTAAACAATCTTTATCTTTACATAAAATATGAACAGTTACACTTTTTTGTTCATTAATTAAAAATGGAATACAAATATAATTACAATCACTTTTACAAGTAGCAACTCTACAAATTTCAGGGAAATTTTCAGATGCAATAATAGTATCTGTTCTTTCAGCCCTACATTGTTCTTTGATATTTTTTGAAACAGTACAACAAGGTTGAGTATCTTTTGTAGTAAAAATTACTTTTCTTTCATCTTTTAATAAATCATTCTCAAATATACAGAAGTGTTTAATCTCTAGTTTATGTTTAAATACTTGAATTAATCTATAATAAATATCTTCTCTTGTTAAATCAGTTTCAATAGTTTTTTTGAAATTATATATTTCAGAAATATCTTCAATTATCTCTTTTGCTGTTAATAATTTGTCATTATTAACATTTGTTGTTCTATTATGAACAAATGCAGTTAAGTTTTTTTCAATTCCAGTTAAAACAGTTTCTAATTTTTCAATTATTTCATTTAACCATAAAGAAGCCTCTTTATCCTCTTTTAGTGTTCCTTCTTTAGCTCTAATTGAATAATTTCCTTCATGAACTTGTTTTAATACTTCTGTTATTGAATCAAGTGAAGATGTATAAGGTTTGATTTTTTTACTAATATAAATTAGTATAAAGATTAAAAATATTGTAATAATTGCTACAATATTTAATAAAACAGTAATGCTTGAAATTCTGTCATCTTGAATATCAAACTCTAAAGATATAGCACCTAAAACTTCACCTTCTTTTGCATTATGACAAGCAAGACAATTAGGTTTATCAAGTGATGACGCGGTATATGGTATTGTAACTCTTAATGTTGCATTTTTAAGTGATTCATCTGTTACTATTTTTTCTTTTCCAGTTTTTAGAACTTCTTTATCTATCTCATCTCTAGGTATTTCATTTGCAATATTGGATTCACCAAATTGCTCAGTTACACTTTTGGCTCTAATAATCCATAAGTTGCTAACTTCTTCTAAGTCATTGATGCTATCTAAGAAAGTTTCTCTTTGTTGCATATTTCCATTAACCATATGAGTTGTTAATGATTTTTTTACAATATCAGCTGTTAAATAAGCTCTTTTTTTTGCACTATCATAACCACTTTGCCTAGAACCTAGAGCAACTAAAGCAACTATAACTATAGTTAATAAAGTAACCATAGAAAATATTATAATTGTTATTTTTTTATTAGAGTTCATAAAACACCTTTTAAAAATAGTTTTTTATATGATAGCACAAAATTATTTTATTATAATAAATTTTTTATTAAATATATTGAAAATTATAGAATTTTAAATGCTTCCTCTAAATCAATAGTTCCTTCATAAAATGCTTTTCCAATAATAACACCTGAAATATTTCCATTTGCTTTACAATTTATAATGTCATTGATATCTTTTACTCCACCTGAAGCAATAGTGTCAACACTTGAAGCTAATGCAATAGATTCTGTAAATTCAACATTTACTCCACAAAGCATTCCATCTTTTGAAATATCAGTACAAATAATAGCTTCAACACCAGCATTTGCAAACTCTTTTGCTAAAGTAGTAGCTTCCATTGTAGATACTTCTGCCCAACCTTCAACTGCAACCATTCCATTCATTGCATCAATTCCAACTGCAATTGGATATTTAGCTGCCATATCTTTTACAAATTGTGGATCTTTTACAGCAATTGAACCAAGAATTAATCTATCAACACCAAGCTCAACATACATTTTGATAGTTTCTTCATCTCTAATTCCACCACCAAGTTCTATTTTTAAATTACAGTTTTCTCTAATTTTTTTAATTTGCTCTAAATTTGCTGGTTCTCCTGCAAATGCACCATTTAAATCAACAATATGTAACCATTTTGAACCTAATTCTTCAAATCTTTTTGCAACTTGCCAAGGCTCATCTGAATAGATTTTTGCACTATCCATAAGTCCTTTACTTAATCTAACAGCTTTCCCATCTTTTAAATCAATCGCTGGTAAAATATCCATATAAAACTTCCTTTAATTTTTTAATAAATTTTCTATTGTGTCTTCTATATTTTTGTATTTAAATTCAAACCCTAAGTCTTGAAGTTTTTTAGGAATAACATTTTGACCATCTGTTAAAACTTTTGCACCTTCACTAAAAATAAGATTTAAAATAAATTCTGGCACTGGAAGTATAGTAGGTCTTTTTAGTGTTTTTCCTAAAGCCATAGTTAGGCCTTTATTTGTTGTTGGAGTTGGTGCAGTTAGATTAAATGCTAAGTTTGCATTAGAATTTTCAATAACAAATTTATATGCATTTAATAAATCTTCAAGATGAATAAAAGAAAAAGCTTGTTTTCCACTTCCTATAATTCCACCAAGACCTAATTTAAAAGGTGTTAGCATTTTTTGTAATGCTCCTCCATCTTTTCCTAAAACTATACCAAATCTAAAAATTGCAACTCTTGTATTAAATGAGTTTGCTTTTAAAGCCTCTTTTTCCCAATCTTGACATAGTTTTGATAGAAAGTCATTTGAATAAGAACCATCTTCATCGTGAATAAACTGATTATCGTATATACCAACTGCAGATGTTGAAATTAGAAGTTCTGGTTTATTTTCAACACTATTAATTGCATTTACGATTTTTGAGGTAGTATCTATTCTGCTTGAGTAAAGTAGTTTTTTATATTTATCTGTCCATCTATTTATAATATTTGCACCAGCTAAATTAATAACAATATTAGAAGAATTAATTAACTCTTCTAACTTATCTTTTTTGTTTAAAATATCTCTAGAAATAGGAATAACTTTGTATCCTAAGTTTGTAAAATAATCTTTTAAATTCGTACCAACAAAACCACTAGCACCTGATATTGCAATTGTTTTCATTTGAGATCCTTTTAATTATATTAGATTTTCATGAAGTTCTTTAAAATTTTAAGTCCATTATCATGAGATTTTTCAGGATGAGGTTGAAATCCATAAATATTTTCTTTATTAACAGCACTTACAAAATCATAACCATATTCAGTAGTACCAATCACATTTCTTTCATCTGTAACAGCATGAAAAGAGTGAACAAAATATAAATAAGGATTATCAAGACCTTCAAATAATGCATGTTCTTTATTTTTAATTGTATTCCATCCCATATGTGGGATTTTTACATCTTCATGCATTTTTGATTTATCAAATTTTATTATTTGACCATCTATTAAACCCAATCCATCAGTATGTCCAAACTCTTGTGAACTTTCAAATAATAGTTGCATACCAAGACAAATACCAATCATTGGTCTTCCACTTGTTGCAAACTCATATATTGCTTCGTTCATTCCTGTATCAATTAGATGTTGCATTGCATCTTTATAAGCACCAACACCTGGTAAAATAATTCTATCATAGTTTCTTAAGTCATTTGGATCTTTTACAATCGTTGCGTGAGCATCAATTGTATGACAAGCATTATAAACACTTGCAAGATTTCCCATATTATAATCAATAATTCCAATCACATTTAACCCTTTATAAAAAATGATTATACTAAATTTTTGCATCAGCTAGGGTTAAAGAGAAAAGAACAGTATTATTTTTTCTTTCTAAGACCTTTTTTGCCTCAAGTATTGTTGTGCCTGTTGTAATTAAATCATCAACTAATATTACACTTTGATTACTAATATTTTCAAGTTTAAATTTACGAGGATTTTTTAATCTAAACTCTAAATCTTTACCTGCATACTTTACAATATTTGTAGCTTTAAGACAGTTATATTTTGCTTTTATATGTTTTGAGTTTAAATGTCTAGCAAGTATTGCTGTATGAGAAAATTCGTGTCTTGTATGATCATCAATTGGAATAGCTAAAATATCTGTATCTAATGAAAAGTTTTTAGCAAATTTCGCAAAAGATAACTTAGCTAAAGTATTAAAAACTCTATCACCATGAAAGTAATATTTAGAAGAAATTAAATCTTCAAGTTCAGATAATGAATAAAATGAGAAATTAAAAAAATCTTTTTGTAGTTCTCTTTTATGAAAAGAAGGTATTAATAAATTATTCTGACAAGTTTTGCAGATAATTTGAAAAGATAGGTTTTCACAAGTTATACATTTCATAAATAATAATACTATTTATTCTATAAAAATTAAGATTATTTTGAAAATTGAGTTTTAGATTCTGAATGTAGTTTAAGAAAAAGGAAAAATTTAAAGCTCACTATACTAAGAGTACGTGAGCATTTAAATTTTAATTTGGCGTAGAAATACGCAAAAAGATAAAGCTATATTTTTAAAACAGCCATAAATGCTTCTTGTGGTACATTTACTTTACCAATAGCTTTCATTCTTTTTTTACCTGCTTTTTGTTTTTCAAGTAGTTTTCTTTTTCTTGTAATATCTCCACCATAACATTTTGCAGTTACGTTTTTACCTGTTGATTTTACAGTTTCTCTTGCAATAATATTTGAGCCAATTGATGCTTGAATTGCAACTTCAAATAATTGTCTTGGAATTAACTCTTTTAAGGCTTTAATAAACTCTCTACCTTTAGAAAGTGCTTTGTTTTCAGGAACAATAATAGATAATGCATCAACAACATCACCAGCAACTTTAATATCAAGTTTTTGTAATACACCTGGTCTAAATCCAACTGGTTCATAATCAAAAGATGCATAACCTTTTGTAGTTGATTTTAATTTATCATAAAAGTCCATTACAATTTCATTCATTGGAATATCATACTCTAGTAAAACTCTTTTTCCAATGTAATCCATTTTAATCTGAACACCTCTTTTATCATTTAAAAGTTTAATTACATTTCCTAAAAATTCATCAGGAACTAAAATAGTTGCTTTTACATAAGGTTCAAAAATTGTATCAATATAGTTTGGTTCTGGTAATTCACTTGGATTTTGAATAGAAATTTTTTCACCATCATTTTTTAATACTTCATATACAACTGTTGGAGCAGTTGCAATTAAATCTAAATCAAACTCTCTTTCTAATCTTTCTTTGATAACTTCCATATGAAGCATACCTAAGAATCCAGTTCTAAATCCAGAACCAAGTGCAGCAGAGCTTTCAGGTTCAAAAGAGATCGATGAATCATTTAATTGTAATTTAGTAAGTGCTTCTCTTAAATCTTCAAACTTATCTGTTTCAATTGGATAAAGTCCTGCAAATACAAAAGGTTTAGCTGGTTCAAATCCATCAATTGCTATAGGAGTTGGTAATTTTGCATCAGTCATTGTATCACCAACTGCAACACCATCAAGTGTTTTAAGTCCTAAAATAACAATACCAATTTCACCTGTTTTAATTTCATTTGTATTTTGTCTTTTTAAAGGATGTGGATACATTAAATTAAGAACTTGATGTTGTTGTTTTGTATTCATTAATTTAATTAATTGTCCTTTTTTAATAGACCCATCATAAACTCTTACAAGTGCAACAGCTCCAAGATAGTTATCAAACCAAGAATCATAGATTAATGCTTTTGTAGGAGCTGTTTCATCACCTTTAGGACATGGAACTCTATCAACTATTGAGTCAATTAAATCTTTTACCCCAAGACCTGTTTTCGCAGAAATTAAGTTGTTCTCTGTACAATCAACACCAATTGATTCTTCAACTTCTTCTAAAACTCTATCTGGATCAGCTGATGGTAAATCAATTTTATTAACAACAGGAAGTAGTTCTAAATCATTTTCCATTGCTATATATACATTTGCAATAGTTTGAGCTTCAACACCTTGTGTTGCATCTATAATTAAAAGTGCACCTTCTGATGATGCTAAAGAACGGCTTACTTCATAAGAAAAATCAACATGACCAGGAGTGTCAATAAGATTTAATACGTAATTTTGACCATCTTTTACATAATCAAGTCTTACACTTTGTGCTTTGATTGTAATACCACGTTCTTTTTCAATATCCATTGTATCCATCATTTGTGCTGACATATCTCTATCTGCAACAGAACCACATTCTTGTATAATTCTATCTGCTAATGTAGATTTTCCATGATCAATATGAGCAATGATACTAAAGTTTCTAATATTTTCTTGCAAGGTTTTATCCTTAATTTAGGTTATTTATACGCGATTGTATCTAAATATTAGTAAGTTTACAGTTAAATAAAAAAATTAAGAGAATATAAGTTTTTTTGAGTGATTTTTGAAAGATATTAAGACTAGGAAATTTCCTAATCTTAATAGTATAAAGTAGATTTATTTAGTAATTACAGCTGTAACTCTTCTATTTTCTTCTCTACCTTCTGCTGTATCATTAGAAGCTATTGGATTTTCTTCACCGTATCCAACTGCTTTTAATCTTGAAGCTTCAACTTTTAATGCAGTTAATGCATCAACAGTTGCTTGTGCTCTTTTTTCAGATAAAGTTTTATTATAAGCAGCTCTACCTTTTGAATCTGTATGAGCATTAATTGTTGCTTTTAATTGAGTATTGTTTTTCATCATATTTGCAAAAGCAATAATTTTAGCATCATATCCTTCTTGAATTTTTGCTGAGTTTGTATTAAATTTGATATTTAAATCAACGATTGTCATACATCCAGTATTATCAACTTTTGCATTAGGCATTGTATTTGGACATTTATCTAATCTATCTACAACACCATCATTATCAGAATCTAATTCACAACCTTTTGCATTTACAATAGCACCAACTGCACTATTTGGGCAGTTGTCTTTTGCATCAATTACACCATCATTATCTGAATCTTTTGGAGTTTCAACAACTGGTGCAGCTTTTTCAATTTTTCCAAATGGAATAGATAATCCAATATTATATAAAAGATTATTATCTCCATGATCTGTTTCAATTAAATGTCTTAAATCAGCTTTTAACGAAAAATGTTCAGAAACTTTATATTTAATTCCTGCACCATAGTTTCCAAATAAACCGTCTTCGTTTCCATATCCTTCAGAGTCAAATAATTCAATTCCTGCACCAACTAATGCATAAAGAGATGTATTTGAACTTAAAGGATACTCTTTAATTAAATTGGCAAAAAATCTTGTTACATCAGTCTCTTTACCATTTGAATCAACAAAATCAACACTATCAATCGTACGTAAGAAACCTAACTCTACTTGATCAAACATTGAATCTGTTTGATTAAATCCTAAAGCTAATCCCGCATTTGCGTAATTTCTATCAAGTCCTAGATTACCTTCTGTATAAGCTCCCCCAATCATTGGAGTAATTTCATATTTGTAATCACTGTTTGCAGCTAACATCATTGATGCACAAAGCACTGATGATAATAATATCTTTTTCATCTTATCTTCCTTTGTAAATAATTTCGTATATTATAACATATAGAACTTACGTATAGAGTTAAAACTAAAATTATGCGTTAAAAATTGAATTAACTGACTCATTATTGTGAATTCTTCTAATTGCTTCACCCATCATAGCAGAAGCTGTTAAAACTGTAATTTTTTTAGCATCTTTTCTTGTTGGAATTGTATCTGCAATAACTAATTCATCTAAAACACCATTTGCAATTCTATCGTATGCTGGTCCTGAAAGTACACCATGAGTACAACATGCCATTACAGAAGTTGCTCCTCTTTTCTTTAATACCTCAGCTGCTTTTACTAATGTTCCTGCTGTATCAACCATATCATCTACTAAGATTACATCTTTACCTTCAACATCACCAATAATATTCATTACTTCAGATTCATTAGCTTTTTCTCTTTTTTTGTCAACAATTACTAAATCATATCCTAGTTTATCAGCATAAGATCTTGCACGTGCAACTCCACCAATATCTGGACTTGCAATAATTGGGTTTTTTAATTCTTTTTCTTTTATGTAATTTACAAACATAATTGAACCAAATAAATTATCAGCAGGAATATTAAAGAATCCTTGAATTTGTGCAGCATGTAAATCTATTGTTACAACTCTTGTAATACCAGCAGCTTCTAATAAATCAGCTGTTAATTTTGCTGTAATTGGAACTCTTGGTGCTGCTTTTCTATCTTGTCTTGCGTATCCATAGTATGGAATAACAGCTGAAATTGATTTAGCACTTGATCTTTTAAGTGCATCTACCATAATTAGTAGTTCCATTAAATTGTCATTAGCAGGAGCACATGTTGGTTGTATAATAAATACATCTTGTCCTCTAACACTTTCAGTAATTTGTACAGATATCTCACCATCACTAAATTTGTTTAATTTGGCATTTGATACTGGAGTTCCTAGATACTCTCCAACTTTAGCTGCAAACTCAGGGTTAGCTGAACCACTAAAAAGTTTAAATGTTGACATGAAAATTTCCTTAATTGAATGATTATATTTGCGATTTTATCTAAACTGTACTTAATCAATAGTTATTGGATTTTATTATGGATTAATTAAATTAAATATGTATATTTTATAACCAATTAAATGTATAATATATATAAAATTAAGTGGTATAATTTTTCTGTTCTTCTAGATTATGAATATAAATTGCGAACATATTCAATATATAAACAAAAGGAAAATTAATTATGACAAAAAAAATAAGTTTAATAACATGTGGATTATTACTATCAACAAATATGGCATTTGCAGCTGATTCAATTGATGAAGCATTTAAGACAGGAACAGTATCTGGAGATATTACAGGGTATTCTTTAAAACAAGATAATAAAGGCGGTACAAAAGATGGAAAGCTTACTGCTTTAACTGGTGGATTATCTTATGAAACTGCAAGTTTTATGAACTTAAGTGCAAAAGCTTCTTTTAGAGCAGGGCATGTTTTTGATGGAACAAAGTTTAATAATGATTCTTTAATGACAGAAGCTTATGTTAAATATGCACAAGATGCATTTTCTATTTCTGTTGGTAGACAAGCAATTGATTTAGAATGGTTAGGTGATTATAATGAATCAGTAGTTGCTGCAATTACTCCTACTGCTGATACTTCAATAGTTCTTGGGTATGTAAATCAACAAGCTGCTGCTGATGAAGATGAAATAGGTAAATTTGATGAAATTACTGAAGATGGAGCTTATGTTTTAGATATAAAATATTCAGGGATTAAAAATGTTGAATTAAATCCATACTTCTATTCTGCTGTTGATGTTGCAGAATTTTATGGTTTAAAAGCTTCATATTCGTCTGATATGTTTGGGGCAGTTGCACAATATGCAGCATCAAGTGAAGATGTCTCAACTAAAAAAGATGGATCAATTGCTCATATTGAATTAAGTACATCAATTGCAGGATTATCTTTAGCAACAGGTTACATAAAAACTGATAAAGATGCAGGTACTGCTTCAATATCTGCATATGGTGATAATATCTCACCTTTTGATAATGGTGCAAATACATATAGTGCAGATGCAAAAACAGTTTATGGTTCTGTAGGATATACAATTGCTGCAGTTGAATTAGGTGCATTATATGGTGAAACTGACTTTGGTGTAAATTCAGAAGAAAAAGAGTTGAATCTTACTGCTTCTTATAGTATTTCTGATAATTTAGGTTTAGGTCTTTTATATGTAGATTATGACTTAGAAGGAAGCTCTAGTAGTGATTATAAAGCATTAAGTGCAACTGCTAGTTATACTTTTTAATCTTAATATTGTTTAAAATAAATAATTTAGGAGTTACTCCTAAATTATTTAGTACTTTCAATCCAAGCAGAACCAATTACTTTTTCGCCTTCATAAAATACTGCTAATTGACCAGCAGCAACTCCAAATGCAGATTGCTTTAAAGTAATATAAGCTTTTTTATTTTCAATTTTTACTTCACAGGGTGTAGAATTTGATCTATATCTTAATTTAACAGTACATGAGAAATTATTTTTATCAATATACATATTTAAATTTTGAGCTATTACTTCATTTACTTCTAATACCTCTTTTTTACCAACAACAATAGTATTATCTTTAGGATTTAATTCTTTTACAAAATGTGGTTCTTGTGCACCTTTTACTGTAAATCCTCTTCTTTTCCCAATTGTATAATGCATATAACCTTTATGCTCACCTACAACATTACCATTTTCGTCTAATACTTTTCCTGGTAAGTCAATATTTGCATGTCTTTTAATTACATCTGTATAAACTGTTTCCACAAAACAAATTTCTTGAGATTCATTTTTTTCAGTAATTCTTTTATAAGCCACATCTAAATCTCTTCCAAATTTAACAATATCTTCTTTTTTGTATGTACTTAATGGAAACATCATATAAGGAAGTGCAACTTTGTCAACTTGTGATAAGAAGTAACTTTGATCTTTTGTTTTATCATCTGCTTCATAGAAAAATTCACCATCTGTTTTAGCATAATGTCCTGTTGCTAAATATGATGATCCCTTCTCTTGTGCAAATTTAAGCATTGCACCAAATTTTATTTGTTTATTACATTTAACACATGGGTTTGGAGTTGTACCTTCTAAGTAAGAATCAACAAAATAATCATAAATTTCTGCTGTAAATTTATCAGCTAAATCTAATACATGATATTTTATATTTAAAAATTTTGCTACATCTTCAATATAAGCTAGGTTTCTTTCATGATAACCATCTGTTCTATTGTGAAGTTTTAGATATACACCTTCAACTTCGTAACCTTCTTTTTGTAGCATATAAGCAGTAACTGAAGAATCAATTCCTCCACTCATACCTACCATTACTTTTTTTTGCATTTTTAACCTTTAAAAAGTTCCTTTGATATTTGATAAAGGAACTCTTTAGCTATTTTAATTAATTATAATCACTTATAAATCCACCACCTAGACAATATTCTCCATCATATAAAACAAGACTTTGTCCTAAAGTAACAGCTCTTTGAGGCTTGTCAAATTTAACTAAAACTTTATCACCATCAGTTTTTGTTACTGTACATTCTTGCTTTTGTTGTCTATATCTAACTTGTGCCATAAGTTTATCACCAACTTTAGGTGGATGTTCTAACACCCAATGCATATGAGAAGCTTCAACATTTTCATTCATTAGTAATGGATGAATTGTATCTTGTACAACTGTTAATGTATTGTTTTCAATATCTTTTTTTGCTGCATACCATGGTTTATGGATGTGTCCATCTGATTCAGTCTCTTTAATACCACCAAGACCAATACCTTTTCTCTGACCTAGTGTGTAACAAATAAGACCTTTATGTTTTCCTATTACTTTTCCATTTTCATCTATAATATCACCTGGAACTGCTTTTAAATGTTGTGTAATAAAATCATCAAATCTTTGGTTACCAATAAAACAAATTCCTGTACTATCTTTTTTATCACTAACTGGAAGATTATGTTCTCTTGCTATTTCTCGAACTTCTTTTTTAGTTAAATCCCCAAGTGGGAACATAGCTTGTGAAAGTTGTTCACTAGATAGTGCATGCAAGAAATAAGATTGATCTTTTGAAGAATCTTTTGGAGTATCTAATACATAGTGGTCTTCATGCTTAGATATTTTTGCATAATGTCCCATTGCAATAAAATCAGCACCCATTTTTTTAGCTTCATTTAAAAATACATTAAATTTGATTTCTCTATTACATAAAATATCTGGATTAGGAGTAAGTCCTTTTTTTAAACCTTCTAAAAATACATCAAATACTTTTCCTCTGTATTCTTCAACAAAGTCCTTACCTTTTACTTCAATGCCTATTATTTCACCAACTTTTTTTGCATCTTCAAACTCTATACGATTAGGACATTGACTACCTTTAACTCCATAGTCCCAATTTCGCATAAATAAGCCTACTACTTCATAACCTTGTTGTTTTAATAGTAATGCAGTAACAGAGGAATCAACACCACCAGACATTCCAACAACTACTTTTTTTTTCATTTTCTACCCTTATAAATTTTATATATATTTGATTTGTTTTTTTTCATTTTTTTTAGTCAAAATTAAAAGAACAATTAAATGTTCTTCATATAATTTAAAGGAATAATCACTGATTCTCTATTTGCCCAATCTTTGTGAGGAATAATAAGTTTTTTTGTATTTATTTTTTTATTATCAAAAAATATTATATCTATATCCAAGGTTCTAGGCGCATCTTGAAAGGATCGCTTTCTTCCATATCTTATCTCTAATCTTTGCATGATTTTTAAAAATTCATTAGGTGCTAGATCAGTTTTAATCGTGATTATACCATTTAAAAAGTCATTTTGTTCTAAGAATCCAAAGGGAGGATTCTTTAATAGAGGACTTGTCATAATAATATGAATTTTTTTATTTTGCATTAAAGATAAAAAAAGTTTATCAAAAGTTTTTTTCATATTTCCAATGTTTCCCCCAATACCAATAGTTACATGATATTTTTTAGAGGATGTGTATTTTGAAATATAAGGAAAATTACTAGTTTTAAAAAGTGTTAATTTATCAGTTAAATTTTTTTTCAAATTTCTCTCTTTTTTAGATATTTTTTAATTTTATAGAATTACAGCTTTACCATTTCTCATTACAACAGTATCTTCAATTCTTACACCAAACTCTTTTGGTAAATAAATTCCAGGTTCAATTGTAAAAACCATATTATCTTCAATAATAACATCAGATTTTGCATTTATATTTGGAAATTCATGAATATCAAGTCCAACTCCATGTCCAGTACTATGAACAAAATATTTTCCATAACCTGCTTTTTCTATAACACTTCTAGTTAGATTATCAATTTGTGAAGCTTTCATTCCACAACGTGCATTATTAATTGCATTTAACTGTGCTTTATATACTAAGTCATAAATTTTTTGATGTTTTTTATTTTTAAAATTTTGGTCCCTTTTAAAAGATAGTTTTTCAAAATTTGCACTAGTTACACAAGTTCTATCTGAACAATATCTTTTATATTTTACACCAGCATCAACTAATATTAAATCATCTTTTGTAAGTATTTTTTTACTTGGTAGGGCATGAGGTTTTGCAGCATTTTCATTTATTGCAATAATAGGATCAAAACTTAAGTCAAGTTTTCCACTTTGACTCATTTTTTCAATTCCTTTAAAAAATAAGAACTGTTCTGTTTGTTTATATCCATTTTTTCTAATATATTTACCTAATTCTTTAAAACCTTTTCTTCCAAGTTTAGCTGCTTTAGATAATAGTTTAACTTCATCATCTGATTTTATTATTCTTTTTGTTTTTGAAAAGTTTGGCTTTGGAGTGAATTTAGTTTTTAAATCACTAGTTAAGTTTATATACATAGCATACGAAAAATCATTTGGATCAAATATAATATTTTTTATTTTATTCTTTTTTAGAATATCTTTTACTGTTTGAACTAAGTTTGAAGACTCGATAACTTCACAGTTTTTACTAAATTCCTGTGCTTCAACTGTATATCTAGCATCTGTGATAAAATAATTATCAGTATTTAAACTTAAAAATATAACATTGTCACAAGAGAAACCACATTCAAAATAAACTGCATTTTCATCCTGCATAATAAAATTCTTCATAAAAAACCTTTCCTTTGGTATCGTTTAACAATAATTTAAATATAATCTTACCTAAATTTTATAAAAGGAATATAATATGAAAATAGCAGTAATTCAAGGTCCAAACCTAAATATGTTAGGTATTAGAGAGCAACACATTTATGGTCCAATGAGTCTTGACCAAATACATGAACAATTACAAGGTGCAGCTTCTCAAAATGGAGTAGAATTAGAGTTTTTCCAATCAAACTTAGAAGGTGAAATTGTAGATAGAATTCAAGAATCTTTAGGAACAGTTGATGGTATTTTAATTAATCCAGCAGCATATTCTCATACTTCTATAGCTATTAAAGATGCATTAAGTGCTGTTGAGTTACCAACTGTTGAAGTACATATCTCAAATATTTATAAAAGAGAAGAATTTAGACAAAAATCAGTAACTGCTGCAGCTGCAACAGGTGTTGTTTCTGGATTTGGTCCTTTTGGTTACCATATGGGATTAATTGCATTAATGCAAATTATTTCAGAAATTAAAGCAGTACAAGAAGCACAAGAAAACGCAGCACCAATTGCTGAATAATTAATATTTAATGAAAATTTTAAGTGCAAAGTGGGTTATTACCTGCGATGAAGACTTTAGTATCATCAAAGATGGTGCTATTGTTTTTACTGATAAGATACTAGATATTGATACTCTTGAAAATATCCAAATAAAATATCCAAATAAAGAAATCATTCAATCAAAAGATAATACTGTTTTAATGCCAGGACTTATTAACTCTCATGTTCATTTAGAGTTTAGTGCTAATAGTACAACATTAAAATATGGTAATTTTATGGCATGGTTAAATTCAGTTATTTCAAATAGAGATACATTAATTGAAAAAGCTACTCCTAAGTTAATATCAACAAAACTTGATAGAATGAAAAAAACAGGTACTACAACAATTGGTGCAATTTCATCTTATTCATTTGATATGCAAGCTTGTATAAATTCACCTATAAATACAGTATTTTTTTGTGAAGTAATTGGTTCAAAAGCTGATATGGCTGATACTTTATTTGCAGATTTTAAAAATAGATTAGAAAGTGCTAAGAAAAATAGTTCAAAGAACTTTATGCCAGCTGTTGCAATTCATTCAGCATACTCTGTTCATCCTTTTTTAGTAAGAGAAAGTTTAGCTTTAGCAAAAGAACAAAACCTTCCTGTTTCAACTCATTTTTTAGAATCACCTGAAGAGTTTGAATGGTTACATAAAGATGAAGGTTTATTTACAGAATTCTTTAGAAACTTTTTAGGTCAAAGTAAGGCTGTTACAAAACCAATGGAGTTTTTAAATCAATTTTCAAATGTAAAAAATCTTTCATTTACACATTGTGTAGAAGCTAGTGATAATGACTTAGAAAAAATCAAACTATTAGGTGCAAGTATAAATCACTGTGTTACATCAAATAGGGTATTAAATAATACAAAACTTGATTTAAAAAGATTAAATGGAATTGATTTTACAATTGGAACAGATGGACTTAGTTCTAATAATTCATTATCAATGTTTGATGAATTAAGAAATGCATTAATGATGCATACTGATGAAAATATAATTGAATTTTCAAAAACTTTATTAAAAGCGGCAACTATAAATGGTAGTAAAGCAATGGGTTTAAATAAAGGAAAATTACAAAAAGATGCAGATGCAGATATTATTTCAATAACATTAGCAGATGAGGTTGTTGATAAAGATGACTTAGCTATGCAAATAATACTACATACTAAATCTGTAGAAAAAACTATAATAGGAGGAGAATTTGTTTAAAATGATTAAATTTTTATTTTCACCAATAATTGCTATTTTAGATTTTATTACTAAGTATTTTAAAACAATAGTTTTTTTAACTATTATGTATTTTGTTATATATGGTTCAAATGATAGTATTAGTGAAGATGTAATAAATAAATCAGCAAATTTACAAAAGATTGAACTTTATGGTCCAATCCTAGATGTATCTAAAACATTAGATGAAATTGAAAAGGCTAAAAATAATCCTAGTATTAAGGGTGTTTTACTAATAGTAAACTCTCCAGGTGGTGCAGTTGCTCCTTCTGTTGAATTAGCTTATGCTATTAAAGAGTTAAAAGCTATAAAACCAGTTGTTGCATACGCAAGTGGAATAATTGCAAGTGGTTCTTATTATGCTTCTATATGGGCTAATACAATTATTGCAAATCCAGGTTCAATGGTTGGTTCAATAGGTGTAATTATGCAAGGTGTAAATACAGAAGAATTAATGGCTAAAATTGGTATTTCAACACAAACTGTAAAAGCAGGTAAGTTCAAAGAATCAGGAACACCTACAAGAAAATGGTTTGATTATGAAAAAGAACAATTACAAAGTATAATTGATGATACTTATAATATGTTTATAACTGATGTTGCAAATGCAAGAAAATTAGATGTGAAAAATCATACTAAATATGCAGATGCAAAAGTTTTTACAGCTAGACAAGCAAAAAAAGTTGGTTTAGTTGATGAGGTTGGAACTATTTCTTTAGCTTCTGATGCTTTAATTAAATTATCAAAAGTAGAAAATCCAATTTGGAAAAAACAAGATAAATTTGATAAATTTATCAATAAATTCATAAGTGAAACTGCTTCAAAAGTTTCTATGAATTTTATGAGTGGGTTAAAAGCTTATTAAGCTTTTAACTTTACTTTTTTATTCTTTTGCATAAATCATCTCATTTGGTTTAACATACTTCTCAAACTCTTCTTTTGTTAAGATATTTAAAGCTACTGCTTCTTCTTTTAAACTTGTATTATTTTTATAAGCTGTTTTTGCTATTAATGCCGCTTTTTCATAACCTATATAAGGATTTAATGCAGTTACTAACATTAATGAATTATTTAAAAACTTTTCAATATTTTTAATATTTGCTTCTATTCCTATTGCACAATTATCATTAAATGCTTTTATTGTATCACTTAATAATCTAATAGATTGAAGTAAATTATATGCAATTATAGGCTTAAATACATTTAGTTCAAAATTTCCTTGACTAGCAGCAATTGATATAGAAGTATGATTTCCCATAACTTGAACAGCAACCATTGTCATAGCTTCACTTTGTGTTGGATTTACTTTTCCGGGCATTATAGAAGAACCAGGTTCATTTTGAGGAATATTAATTTCTGCTATTGCACATCTTGGACCACTTGAAAGCCATCTAATATCATTTGCTATTTTCATTAAATTAGATGCAAGAGCATTTAATGCTCCACTTAAAAATACTTCAGCATCATGTGATGTTAATGCATGAAATTTATTTGGATGTGATTTAAATTTATACTTTGTATTTGTAATTTCATTTAAAACCTCACAAACCATAGGTGAAAAATTAGGATGAGAGTTTAACCCAGTTCCTACAGCAGTTCCACCAATTGCTAATTCTTGAAGATATTTTATTGAATCATCAATTTGTTCTAAGCCTTTTTTTAACATTTCAACATAAGCACTTAATTCTTGACCTAAAGTTAAAGGAGTTGCATCTTGTAAGTGAGTTCTTCCAATTTTTACTATATCTTTAAACTCTTCTACTTTTTTTTCAACTGTTGTTTTTAATATATTTATTGAAGGAATTAATTTATTTTGTAATTGTAGAATAAAAGCAATTCTCATTGCAGTAGGAAAGGTATCATTTGAGCTTTGACTTTTATTTACATCATCATTTTCATGAATAACTTTTTTAACTCTAAAATCATATCCCAAAAGTTCACTTGCTCTATTTGCAATAACTTCATTTATATTCATATTAGATTGAGTTCCTGAACCTGTTTGCCAAACTACAAGAGGAAAGTTATCATCAAATTTACCACTTATTATTTCATCACAAGCTTTTGAAATAACTTCACATTTTTTATCATCTAAGTTCTTTAATTTATTATTAACAATAGCACAAGATTTTTTTAAATATGCAAAAGCATTTATAATCTCTTTTGGCATTTTTTCATCACCAATAGGAAAATTCTGTAGACTTCTTTGTGTTTGAGCTGCCCAATATTTATCATTAGGAACTTGGATCTGCCCCATTGTGTCTTTTTCAATTCTATAATCCATATTAAAGCCTTTATTTAGAATAAATAAGCTTTAAATACAAATAAATAAGAGTTAATATGCTTTATTTAGTTTTATTTCAAGCTTATTTTGTAGATAAGTAAATATTAGCACAATTACCCAATAAACAATAGCAACTGCTAAGAAAGATTCAAAATATTTAAAACTACTTGCTGCTTCAAGTTGAGCTTTTGCCATAATTTCTGGAACACCTAGTGTAAAAGCTAAAGATGTACTTTTTACTAAATCAATAAAATTATTCATTAAACTAGGAATTGCAACGCGAATAGATTGTGGTAAAACAATATAAATAAATGTTTGTGTTTTATTTAACCCTAATGAATAAGCTGCTTCAAATTGACCTTTTTCTATAGAACTAATTGAACCTCTAATTGATTCTGCCATATAAGCAGAAAAATGAAGAGATAAACCAAGAACACAAGCCCAATATGCATCCATAGCAGAGAAAAATGGAATAATTTGAGGTAAACCATAATAAAATAAAAATAGTTGAACAAGAAGAGGTGTTCCTCTTAAAAAAGAAACATAAAGGTCAGAAAGTTGAGATAATACTTTTATATTATATGTCTTAATTATTGCAATAATTATTGCAATACTCAAAGCAATGACTGTTGAAATAACAGCCAAGCTTAGTGTAATATTTATATATTTTAAAAGTATTGGAAAAATTCCTAATGTGTAATCTACATCAAAACTATACATTTATTTTGTCGTAATATCCGTATTAAACCATTTCATAGAAATGTTTTTAAATGTTCCATCTTCTCTTAATGCAACAATTGCTGAGTCAACTTTCTTTAATAATTCTTCATTCTTCTCATTTTTTATAAATGGAAAAGAGTTTTCAATAATTACAATAGGTGAACCTACAAGTTTTAATGGTAATTTAGATTTTTTAATTAATTCAACAGAGGATACTCTATCTTGAACAAAAGCATCAAGTCTTTTTAAAACTACATCTTGCTCAAAACCATTTCCATCATATGAAATAACTTCAATTTGTGAATCTTTATCATAATCTTTTACAATATTAACATAGTTCGTTCCCAAAGAAACACCAATTTTTTTACCTTTTAAATCATCTAAAGAAGAAACATTTTGTGTATCTTCATGTACAACAATTTGTGCACCATCAAATACATAAGGCTTAGCAAAAGAGTATTTTGCAACTCTTTTTTCAGTCATTGTAACTTGGTTTGAAATAGTATCAATTTTATTTGTCTCTAACATTCCAAATAATCCAGAAAATTTTGCAGTTTTAAACTCAATATCTACATTAAGTTTTTTACCAATTGCATTCCAAATATCAATTTCAAAACCTTGTAGTTTATCATTCTCAAAGAATGTAAAAGGGTAATATCCACCTGATGTACCAACTTTTATTACCTCTTTTGAACTAATTACTTCTTTATTCTCTTTTTTATCAGAACATGCTGTAAATAGTGTTGTAATTAGAAGTAGAAAAATAAGTGATAACTTTTTCATTATAATCCTTTTGATAAGTTTATTGCAATACTACTACTTTAAGGATTAATGATTACTTATAACAGTCATTTTTAAGTCACTTTATTGTAACTAATTTAAATAATACTTGAAATGATGATTTTTTATTTAAAAGGTAAAAGAAATATAGAGTTTTTATGTAAGAAGAAAGATAAAGATGAAGCAAAAGCTTCATCTTTTAGAAAGGAATTATGCTTCAAGTCCAGATACAATTTTGTAAGTATCATTTGCAATAACAAATTCTTCATTTGTAGGAATAACAAAGATTCTAGCAGCAGAACTATTTGTTGCGATATCTCTTGCATCTCCTGATCTTTTATTATTTTTAGTAGGGTCAAGATTTAATCCCATACCATCAAGACCAGCACAAACGATTTCTCTAATTAGTGATGAATTCTCACCAATACCACCTGTGAAACATAATGCATCAACACCATCAAGTGCTGCAACGTAAGCTCCAACATATTTTTTGATATTGTAAGCAACCATTTCAACAGCTAATCTACATCTATCATCACCATCTTGCATACCTTGTAAAACTTCTCTTAAATCAGATGATTTTCCAGAAATTCCTAAGATACCAGATTTTTTATTCATAACATCAAGAGTTTCATCAATAGTCATACCCTCTTGGTTCATCATGTAAGAAATTGCACCAGCACCAACATCACCAGCTCTTGTTCCCATCATTAAACCTTGAACAGGAGTAAGACCCATTGAAGTATCAATACATTTACCATTTAATACAGCAGAAACTGAAGAACCATTTCCTAAGTGACAAACGATAATTCTAGTATTGTGTTTTTTATCTAACATTCCTCTTGCTTCATTAGATACGAAGTAGTGAGAAGTTCCGTGGAAACCATATTTTCTAATACCATGTTTAGTGTATTGATCATGAGGTAATGCATACATATATGCATAATCAGGCATAGTTTGGTGGAATGCAGTATCAAAAACAGCTACATTTGGTTTACCAGGAATTAATTCTTTACAAATTTCCATACCCATGATATTTGCAGGGTTATGTAATGGTGCTAAAGGAATTAATTTTTTCATTGTTTCAATAACTTTATCAGAAACCATTACAGATGAAGCGAACTCTTCTCCACCATGAACAGCTCTATGTCCAATTGCATCAATATCATTAATAGAAGAAATAACTTTTCCTTCTCCATCAGTTAAAGTTTTTAATACTAACTCAATAGCTTCTTTATGAGTTGGCATAGGAACTTCTAAAGTAAGTTTTTGACCTTCACCGAATTCATGCTTTAAAACACCATCGATACCGATTCTTTCACATAAACCAACTGCTACAACTTCTTTACTTACTGGGTTCATTAATTGATACTTTAAAGACGAGCTTCCTGCATTTAAGATAAATACTAACATATATTATTTCCTTTGTTATTAAATTTAATTATTTGATTTGTGTTGCTGTAATAGCCACTAAATTTGCGATATCTTCAACTGAACAACCTCTTGAAAGGTCATTAACTGGTTTTGCTAAACCTTGAACAACTGGTCCATGAGCTTGTGCTCCTGCAAATCTTTGAACTAATTTATAACCGATATTTCCAGATTGTAAATCAGGGAATACTAATACATTTGCTTTTCCAGCTACTTCTGAACCTGGTGCTTTTTTTGCTCCAATTGCTTCAACGATTGCTGCATCTGCTTGCATTTCACCATCAAATGAGAAATCAACATTTCTTTCATCTAAAATATCAACTGCATATTGTACTTTATCAACTAATGGGTGGTTTGCACTTCCTTTTGTTGAGAATGATAACATTGCAACTCTTGGCTCTAAACCAACAACAGATGATGCAGTTGCAGCTGTAGCACATGCGATATCTGCTAATTGCTCAGCATTTGGTTCAGGAATTACTGCACAATCTGCAAATAAAATTAAACCATTATCACCAAATTTTCCATCAGCTGTTTCCATAATAAATGCTGAAGAAACAGTATTTATTCCAGGTGCTGTTTTAATAACATGAATAGCAGCTTTTAAAACATCAGCAGTAGGAGAGTTTGAACCTGCAACTAAACCATCAGCATCACCAAGTCTAACCATCATACAACCAAAAAATCTTGGTTCTGTAGTCATGATTTCAGTAGCTTCTTCTCTAGTTAAACCTTTTTTCTTTCTTAACTCAACTAATTCATCAATATATTTATCAATATTATCAAATTTTTTAGGATCAATTATTCTTGCTCCCTCAATATTTGCTCCACACGCTTGCGCATCTTTTTTAATAGTATCTTCATTTCCAATTAAAACAACGTTTGCTGTTTTTTCTTCTAATACTTGTTGTGTCGCTTTAAGTACTCTTTCGTCTTCTGATTCTGGAAGTACGATAGTTCTTATTTGTAATTTTGCTTTTTCTTTAATATTTTCAATTAAACCCATTAAGTTATCCTTTCTACTTTTAACTGTCGTGAAGATTATAATTTATAACCGTAGCATTAAAGTAGCATCGGTATATAATCTTAAAACAAATTATATTGTATAGGATATTTTGGAAAAAGTACACAAAATATACAATTAAAAATAAAAATAAAAGATTTGTGCATTTTTGTAATAATATATCGCTATTTTAAGGCTTGTAGAAATTTAAATTATTAAATAAAAGGTGATTTTGTACAAGAATTGTACAGTAAGTATAGATTTTTTACAAAAATTATAATTAACAAAAGCATTATGCTTTTGTTAATTCATATGTGTCTTTTGCTATAACTAATTCTTCATTAGTAGGGATTATAAATATTTTTGTCCTAGAATCATCATGGTTGATTTCTCTATTTCCATCCATTCTATTTATATTTTTCTCTTTATCAAGTTTTATTCCCATAAATTCTAAACCAGAACAAACTTTTTCTCTAATAATATCAGCATTTTCACCAATTCCAGCAGTAAAACAAATTGCATCAACTCCACCTAACATTCCAGCATATGAACAAATATATTTTTTTATTCTATTACACTTCATATCAATTGATAACATTGCTCGTTCATCACCTTTTGCACTAGCTTCAATTATTTCTCTTAAATCTGATGAAATACCAGAAACACCAAGTAATCCTGACTCTTTATTTAAGTAGTTTACTAATTGTTCAGCACTCATCTCTTTTTTCTGCATTAAATAAGAAATAACAGCAGGATCTAAATCTCCTGATCTTGTTCCCATCATTAAACCCTCAAGTGGTGTTAATCCCATTGATGTATCAATTGATTTCCCATCTTGAACTGCACAAATTGATGAACCATTACCTAAATGACAAACTATTACTTTAGTATTTTCTTTATTTAATAATTTTGATGCTTCATTTGATACATAATAGTGGCTTGTTCCATGAAAACCATATTTTCTAACACCATGATCTTTATAATCAGCATAAGGAACAGCATACATATATGAACTTGCAGGCATAGTTTGATGAAAAGCAGTATCAAATACTGCTACATTTGGTTTTGTAGGCATTAATTCCCTACAAATTTTAATACCAACAATATGTGCAGGATTATGTAATGGTGCTAAAGGTATAAGTTTTTCTAATTTTGATAATACATCATCATCTATTATTACAGACTTTGAAAAATACTCTCCACCATGAACAACTCTATGTCCAATAGAAGAAATTTCATCAATATTATCTATTACTTTGTTTTCTCCATTAGTTAAACAGTTAAGAACAATTTCAATTGCTTCTTTATGAGTAGGCATTGAAATTTCTTCTTTAATCTTTTTGTCATTAGCTTCATGAACTAATCTACCATCAATTCCAATTCTTTCACAAAGTCCAGAAGCTAAAACTTTTGAGTTTTCTGGATTCATTAATTGATATTTTAAAGATGAACTTCCTGCGTTTAAAATAAATACTAACATTTATTTATATCCTTTTATATAATTTTTTATAGCTGTAATTTTGGGATGTGATTCTAACCTAATATTAATTTATTTTAACTTTTGGAAAATTTTTTAATTTTATAAAGATTAAAGCTGTCATTAAAGCATCA
>NZ_JBGUES010000004.1:0-49797 GCF_041821165.1 Poseidonibacter sp.
CGGTAATTTTTTCTATCTTTTCTCTTGATTGAATTAAATCTGTATTTAAAAGTACAATTTTATCATCATAGTCTTTTAAAATTGCAGTAACTTTTTTTACTTTTTCATCTGAGATTTTTAAATCTTTATCTTTTTTATCTAAATTTTCTGTTAAGTTCTGCGATAATTTTTTTGCTTCAATAAGTTCAAGATTTGTTTGATTATATAAGTTTTTTGATTTAGCTAATTCAAATGATAAATGTACTTTTTCATCTTGTACTTTTTTAAGTTTTGTATTTATTTCATTTAGTCTTTTCTTTTTACTTAATAGTTCTTCTTCACTTATATCTAATGCTTGTTTTTGTTCTTCTAAATCACTTTTAATTGTAAGTAAATCAGTTTGTGCATAAAGGTATTTTATAATTATTGCACCAATTACCAATATAAATACAAAAAGTAATCCAGCCATTAAATCAGCATAAGATATCCAAAAGTTTTCATCATTTTTTTGTTTATTATCATACATTTTTTGCTACTTTTATAGTTGTTTAAATTCTTTTAAATCTTCTATTATTTTTGCAGTTTCTTCATCTATTGATTCTAAAGAACTTTTTAGTTTATTTGAAAATTTAGTATCGTATTCATCAAGCTCTTTGTTGAATCTCCAACCAATTCTATCCATTTCATTTTTCATAGTTTCAATACTTTTTATGATATTTGTATAAATACTTTCTAAATTATCAGAACTTATATGCTGTAAAGTTTCATTTAGTTCTTGAATATTATCGTTTAAAAGTTTTGTGTATTGAGAGTGTAAATCTTTTTCTTCATTGAAATTTTCTATATTTGCTTGTATATTTGAATTTATAGTTTCAAGCATAGAAGATAGTTTTTTACCATGATTTATATTTTCACCAATTTGCAATGAAAGTTTTAACTCTTTTTCAACAATATCTTCAAGTAAATTTGCTCTTTGCTGTATAGATTCATTTACATTATCTAAAAGATTTTTCGATGTTAATTGTTCAAAAATATTAGTCATTTTTGCAAAGTTTTCTATATTACTTTTTATATGAAGTGATTCAATATCTATTTTTGTCCAAAAGAATGATTTTGTATGTTCTTTTATAGTAAAACAATCATGCTCAAACCTACTCATTCCAAATTTTTCAAAAAATGTCCACCAAATAGATAAAAAAATACCATAAATAGAAACATAAAAAGCAGTTCCAACACCACCTAAAAGTAATGATATCTCTTTTTCCAAAGCACTAGAAGTTCCAGAAGAAAAGTCAGGCATAGAAAAAGCAATAGATATAAAAGTACCAAGAATACCAAGTGTTGGAAATACACTTGAAGCAATTGATGAAAAGTTTGTATTTCTAATATTTGAAGTAAAATCTTTGATAAAATCATCAGCACTACCATTTGCTTTTGTAGTGTTTCCTATTGTTAGAAGGTTGTTGTTAATATAATCTTTTAAATATAAAGTCAATGTTTCATATGAAGTTCTAAATTTACAAGAAACATAATAAGCATTATGTCTAATAAAAAATAGGTAAATAATATAAATAAATCCAATTAAAATAACACTGTGAATCTCAACTTTTAAAGGAAAATGACCTAAATATCCTAATATAACAATTGCAAATAATGCACTAGGAATAGTAAGTAAAGTAAATATTCTTGATGTTGGTTTACATGATGTTTTGATTTTTGTATTTAAATCAATAAAGTCTTCGTTAGTTAACATAAAATACCCCTTATGATAGTAAGTTGTTTTATTATATTAGTTTAGCATAAGATATATACAAACTAGTTAGAATTTTAAAAAAATATACATTAACACTTAATATGTTAAAATCCCGAATGAATACAAAACAAGAAATCCTAAAAAATATATTTGGACATGATAACTTTAGAAGCTTCCAAGAAGAGGTTGTTGATAATATCTTAGAAAAAAGAGATGTTTTGACAATCCTTCCAACTGGTGGTGGAAAGTCTTTATGTTACCAACTTCCGACACTTCTTATGGATGGGGTTACTGTTGTAATTTCTCCTTTAATTGCACTTATGCAAGACCAAGTAAAAGCTTTAAATGATTTAGATATTTCTGCAGAAATGATATCTTCATCACAATCAAATGATGAAAATACATTTACAATGCAAAAACTTCTAGCAGGTGAATTAAAATTTGTTTATGTTGCACCTGAGAGATTTACATCAAATGAGTTTGTAGGGGTATTGCAAAGAATAAATATTAACTATTTTGTAATAGATGAAGCTCACTGTGTATCTGGTTGGGGTCATGAGTTTAGGGCTGAGTATAGAAATCTTAATAGACTTAAACAATTTTTTCCTGAAGTTAGTATTGCTGCATTTACAGCAACTGCAACTAAAAAAGTAGAAGCAGATATTGCAGAGTCTTTAAATCTTGTAAATGCCAAACACTTTAGAGCAAAAACACAAAGAGATAATCTAGAAATTAAAGTAGAACCACGTATTTCAAATGGTAAAACTCAAATACTAAACTTCCTAAAATCACATAAAGGTTTATGTGGAATCATATATACCTTTACAAGAAAAGAAGCAGAATCAACAGCACAATTTTTATGTGATAATGGATATAAGTCAAAAGCATACCATGCAGGATTAAGTGCTGATAGAAAAGATGAAGTATTTAATGACTTTGTATATGAAAATGTAGATATTGTAGTTGCTACTATTGCATTTGGTATGGGGATAGATAAATCAAATATTAGATTTGTAATACATACGAGTTTACCTAAAACACTAGAAAACTATTATCAAGAAATAGGACGAGCAGGAAGAGATGGTGCTATGTCTTATGTATATTTACTTTACTCAAAAGGTGATGAGGTAAAAAGAAAGATACAAATAGAAGAAGCAATAGATAATTCATATAAACAAACAGGACTTGATAAGTTAGAGTATATGTATAGATATTGTGTTTCTAATAAGTGTAGACATAAAATGATAGCTTCGTATTTTGAAGATGAAATATCTGATTGTGAAACTTTATGTGATAACTGTACTAAGGGTGAAATAGCTCAAATAGATGTAAGTGTAGATGCACAAAAGTTTCTAAGTGCAGTATATAGAAGTGAACAGAGATTTGGAACAAATCATATCATAGATATTTTAAGAGGTTCAAAAAATCAAAAGTTACTAGAGTTTGGACATGATAAACTAAAAGTATATGGTTTAGGGTCTAATAAGAGTAAAAATGAATGGGTAGCAATAGCAGATAAACTTATAGATATACAAGCAGTTAATTTAGGTGAATATAGAGTAATAAAACTAAATGCTTTAGGTATGGACATATTAAAAGGAAATCAAAAACTTTTAATAGATGAAGATAAACTAGGAATTGCTATAAAACAAGAACAAACAGATGAGGTATTATCTTTTGATGAGGAACTTTATGAAAAGTTTAGAACATTAAGACGTGAAATGGCACTTTCTTATGAAGTACCAGCTTATGTAATCTTTGGAGATAAAAGTTTAAAAGAGTTTTCTTCAAAACTTCCAACTACAAAAGAAGAGATGTTAGATATAAACGGAGTAGGTCTTGTAAAGTTTGAAAAATATGGAGAAGAGTTTTTAAATCTATGTAAAGATATAAAAGAAGAGTTTAAAGAAAAGATTGAAACAAGAGCACCATTAAAAAAACTAACAAAAACATATACTGATACCTATGAGTTAATACAAGAAGGTCTTAGCTTAGAAAATATTGCTATGAAAAGAGATTTAGGACTTACAAGTGTTTTATCTCATGTGACATTATTAGAAGAACATGGTAAAATACAAAAATCAAAAAAAGAAGAACTTTTAAAACCTCTTGAAATTCCAGATGAAATAAAACAATGGATTGAATCAGGTTTACAACAGACAAGTTTAAAAGAATTAAGACAATACTTGTATTTATATGAGTATATGAAGAAGGAAAGCAATTGAAACAATATTTAGATTTACTAGACCACATCTTAAGTAAAGGTGTAAAAAAAGAAGATAGAACAGGTACAGGAACTACATCTGTATTTGGATACCAAATGAGATTTGATTTAAATGAAGGCTTTCCTTTAGTAACTACAAAAAAAACGCATTTAAAAGCGATTATCTCTGAACTATTATGGTTTATAGAAGGTAGTACAGATGAAAGAAGATTAGCAGAACTTCATTTTGGCGATAAAGCTTCTAATTTAATTGGTAAAAAAACAGTATGGACAGCAAACGCAGATGCACAAGGTAAAGACTTAGGATATGAAAATAGCGATACTGTAAAAGAGTTAGGACCTGTATATGGAGCTCAATGGAGATCATGGATGGGAACTGATGGTAAAGCAATTGACCAATTAGCTGAGTTAATTGAACAAATTAAAACAAACCCAGATTCAAGAAGATTGATATTATCAGCTTGGAATGTAGGTGAATTAGAAAAAATGGCATTACCACCATGTCATACATTCTTTCAGTTTTATGTAGCTGAGGGTAAACTATCTTGTCAGTTATACCAAAGATCTGCAGATTCATTTTTAGGAGTTCCTTTTAATATTGCTTCTTATGCACTACTAACTATGATGATTGCACAAGTATGTGATTTAGAACTAGGGGATTTTGTACATACGTTTGGTGATGCGCATATATACTCTAATCATGAGACTCAAGTAAAGTTACAACTAACAAGAGAACCATTAGCTCTTCCTACTATGAAAATAAATCCTGATATTAAAAATATTGAAGATTTTAAAATGGAAGATTTTGAGTTAATTGGATATGAGTCACACGAAGCAATAAAAGGCCAAATGGCAGTATAAATAAAGGTATTAAAATGAAAATTTCAATGATTGTAGCTTATGGAAAAAATTGGGAAATTGGTTTAGATAATGAAATGTTATGGCATATAAGTGAAGATTTTAAAAACTTCAAAGCTATAACTTCAGGTCATCATATATTAATGGGAAGAAAAACATTTGAATCTATTGGTAAACCTTTACCAAATAGAACATCATTAGTTTTATCAAATAGTGGTTTTGAACATGATGGTGTTCATACATTTAATGATGTTCAAAAAGCCTTTGATTTTGCAAGAGCTTCAGCAGAAGAAGAGTTATTTATAATTGGTGGTGCTAATATATATGAAACTCTATTTCCTTATGTTGATAAGATGTATTTATCAGAAGTAGATTTTGAAGGTAAAGCAGATGCCTTTTTAAAAGAGATTGATTTTTCAACTTGGGATTTAACACAAGAGAAATCTTATGATGCAATTATTGAAAATGAAAAGGTAAAAAGTCCAGCTTGGAAATTTAAAGTTTGGATTAAAAAAGACTAAATTATTTAATTTAGTCTATATCTATGATTTGGAAAGAGTAAGTTTTTTTATCTTTTTTAGGTGTGTTTAAAATTATTTGTTTCTCTTTTTTATTTAAGTTTTGTTCTAAAAATAGTGATTTTCTTAATTTATCAAAGAAATAGTTATAAAGTTCATTATATTCTAAAATAGAAGTATCATCATTGTCTCTGATATTTACACTTATTCTTATATCAAAATCTTGACTACTAATATGATTTATTGAACTAACAATATTTATATTAAGATCTTCTTTTTTTCCTGTTGCACTAATAATTCCTGTGTCATTATCTTAAAAAGTTATATAAAATAACTCATCTTGCATAGTATTAACTATTACTTTTATTAGTTCATTTTGATTTGTATTAAAAAATCTTTTTGTTTGAGCTTGTCTAACTTGTAATTGTGATTTTTCACTAGATATTTTTTTTATATCAGAAAAAGCCAAATTTCTTGAGTTATGACTAGAACAACCAGTTAATATACCAACTATTGAAACTATACATAGTGTTTTTAAATATGATTTCATATTAATTCTTTAAAAAGATGAATACATATAAGAGAAGTCTTTTAACTCTTCATTCTTATTAAAGTCAAGAATTACAGTTAATGTTTTTTGTTGTGTTTCAATAGTTTCATTACTATTAGAACTTAAGAATGTTAATGCACCTACTGAAGCAATTGTTGCAAATAAAATCCCACTACCAGCTGTTGCTGCTACACCACCTGCTGCTGCGATTCCTCCAGCTATTGCAAAGTCATTATTATTCATTCTTACAAAATCCAATTGAACTTTTCCAACAGTTAACTTATTTGTATTATCAATTTTCTCTTGATTTGCACAAGCTGTTAATAATAGTGGTAACGTTGCAATAGCAATACCCTTCATACACGAGTTAATTGTAATTGACATATTCCATTCCTAATTAATTTTTTTATAATGTATATTTTTTTAAAAGAAAAAGATTTTCTAATCTTTTTCTTTTCTATTATTTTTTAATGAAAGGGGATAAAATCTATGTTTAGGAATATTATTAACAATTAAAGCAATAGTTAATAATATAAAAGCGCCAGAAGCAACAGGAGCTATAATATACATAAATCCTAAGTCATGAATCTGATTACTCCCAATTACAGCGATTAAAGCAGTAGCACCACCTGGAGGATGAAGTGTTAAAGTTAATTGCATAAGTAAAATTGAAGTAGCAACAGCAAAAGCAGAACAAAATAAAATATTTCCAGAAAAACATTTAAATGAAACTACACCAACAATTGCAGATAAAATATGCCCACCAATTAAATTTCTAGGTTGTGATAAAGGAGAGTTTACAGCACCATAAACAAGTACAGCACTAGCACCAAATGAGCCAACAAAAAGAGTTAAATCTGCATCGTTTAAAATATCACGATGAAAATATGTAATAGCAAGAATCCCTAAAAATGAACCAATCCAAGACCAAATAATATTTGACTTTTCCATTGGTTCAGAATTTACTTTTTTAAACTGTTTAAAAAATTTTTTCATAATAGCATCTTTTTTTTTAATAAAGTCGAATACTATCAAAAAAAGAAAATTTTATTTTTGACCTAAATCAATACAAGACATTAAATGTCTTATATTTTATAAAATATTTAATTGATGTGCTAAATCAGCAGCAATTCTTTTGTAATTTCTTACATCTAAAAGTCTTCTTTGACCACTTTCTCCAACTTGTGTAATTTCATCTTTTGAAAGATTTATAATATATTCAAGTTTATTTTTTATAGAATCATGAGTAAAATCACATAACCAACCACTTTCATCATCTGTAAAAATTGAAGCATTATTTTCATTATTTGTCATAACACATGGAATTGCACTAGAATAATAATCTAAAATTTTCATAGGAGTTGAACTATTAAATAACTCAATATTTGGTAAAGGTGCAAGACCAATATCAGCTTTTGCGATTAATTGTAATAACTCTTGTTTAGTTTTTGCATCATAAACTTCAATAGAATCTTTTAAGTTTGGATATTTTTCAAACATTTCATTTGCATATTGGGGATCTTTTGTAGAAATCATAAGTTTAAACTTATCATTGTTTATATCGCTAAATGCTTTTAAAACTGTATCAAACTCTCTTAATTTATCTAAAGTTCCTGCATAGAAAAATCTTTTTTCTTCTCCATCATGATGTACATTATGATGCATCACATCAGGGTCGATTGCAGATGGTATAACAAATGTACGAGTTTTAACTGATTTTAAATAATCATCTCTCATTTGTCTTGATGTTGGAAGGAAAATATCACATTCATTTATAAGTGAAGTTTCTTTATATGTTTGGATTTTATTATTTAAAACATCAAAAAAGCTTTTTTTATTATTTGCTTCATCAATTTGCAGTTTAGCAACTCTTTTTGGAAAAGACAATCTAAACCCAACTTTAAATCCATCTTTTGTTTTTTTACCTAAAACTTCTTTTAAAATTGAAGTATCATTTCTTACAACAATATATTCATATTCATTAATATCAATATTGTTTTTATCTAACTCATCTAAGATATTATTTCTTGACTTAATTGGAATAATAAACTTTTTATTATCAATATTTTCAAACTCTTCTTTTGATTTAGAAAAATAAATTATATTAATATGAAAATGTTCATTTAAATATTTTTCAAATAATGGTCCAATAAAACTATGATCAGTATTTTCATTTTGATCTGTTATGTATAAAAATTTTTGCATCTATTAAATCTCCTAAATTTTTTCTTGAAAATAGTAGCATTCAATAGTTGCAATAAAAAAGCATTTTATTTTTTAATAACACTTTATGTTACACTAGACTCTTTTTTAAAGTTCAGTTCTGCAACTAAAGTGGCAAAAACAATTAATATAGCACCATATATTTGAGTAGTTGTTAAAATCTCATTTGCAGCAAAATAAGCAAATACAGAAGCACTTACAGGTTCCATAGTAAAGATAATGGCAGTTTTTGTTGCTGTTGTAAATTGTTGCATATATGTTTGAATTAAAAAAGCATAAACTGTTGCAAAAACAGCAGTTACAAGAACAGCTTTAAAAAATGTATAGTCATACTGCAAATTAAATGTAGTATCATCTAAAATCAATGAAAATGCTAAAGATAAAATTGAAACTGTAATTAACTGAAATAATACAAGAACAAAAACATTAACTTCTTTAGAAAATTTTCCAGTAAATATAATATGTAAAGCAAATAAAAATGCACATATTAAAGTTAAAAATTCACCTTTTCCTAATGTTAAAACACCTGACATTGTAAGTAAATATAAACCTGCAACTGCAACAATAGAAGCTATAAATACATTTTTTCTAACCTTATCTTTAAATATAAAATAGGCTAAAAATGGAACACAAATTACATTAAGTCCTGTAATAAAAGCAACTATTGAACTTTTTGTATAAGCTAAACCAAATGTTTGTGTAGCAAAAGCAGAAAATAAAAATGAGCCTAGAACTACCCCATATAATAGTGTTTTTAAGTTAGTTTCTTTTAAATATTTATAAGCAATAAAAAACATTAAAAATGAAGCTAAAGTAAATCTAAAAAATAAAAATGCATAAACTGGTGTTGAATCAATAGCTTCTTGAACCATTAAAAAAGTAACACCCCATGCAATAGCAACAGATAAAAGTAATAAATCTGCTCTATATTCGTACATCTTTTTTTTAATCATAAATTTGTGTCCTTAAAAGTAAAAGGCGGAATTATATCACAGAATTTGTAAATACAAAAATTATATTTTAATTGCATAATAATTATGAAACTTTTATCAATAAGTTATGGTTAATTTAACTTTAAATAAGTTTTCAGTAAAATTTAAGCTTGATTCTAAAAAAAGAGAGAAAATGAATAATAATATAATCTCAATGACAAATATAAATAAGTTTTATGACGATTTTCATGTACTAAAAAATATAGATTTTAGTGTAAAAAAAGGTGAAATTGTTGTAATTTGTGGACCAAGTGGATCTGGAAAATCAACTTTAATTAGATGTATCAATGGCTTAGAAGATATTGATGATGGACAAATTATTGTTGATGAACTTGATATTCATGAAAGTAAAAAAAACTTAAAAGAAATTAGAAGTGAAGTTGGAATGGTATTTCAACACTTTAATCTTTTTCCTCATTTAACAATTTTAGAAAATATAACACTTGCACAAAATTTAGTTAAAAAAAGAACTAAAGATGAAGCAACTAAAATTGCAAAAGAACTACTTGAAAAAGTAAAACTTGCAGATAAGGCAAACTCTTATCCAAGTGATTTATCAGGTGGACAAAAACAAAGAGTTGCAATCGCAAGATCTTTGGCTATGAAACCAAAAATAATATTATTTGATGAACCAACATCTGCACTTGATCCTGAAACAATTGGTGATGTTTTATCAGTTATGAAAGATTTAGCACAAGAAAACTTTACAATAGTTTGTGTTACTCATGAAATGGGATTTGCAAAAGAAGTAGGTGATAGAATCGTATTTATGGATCATGGAGTAATTGTAGAAGAAAATTCTCCAGAAGAATTTTTCAAAAATCCAAAAAGCGAAAGAGCAAAAAAATTCTTAAATGAAATATTAGTTCACTAAAAACAAGGAAATATTAAAAAAATGATAAAAAAACTTTTACTAGCAATTGTATTAATTATAAATACAAATATTTTTGCTGATGATATAAATTTATGGAAAAATTCTACATTAAATAAAATCTTAGAAAGAGGTGAGTTAAGAGTTGGTTTAGAACCAGGTTACTTACCATTTGAAATGAAAGATAAAAAGGGTAGATTAATCGGTTATGACGTTGATATTGCAAAAGCAATGGCAAAAGCAATGGGTGTAAAATTAGTTATTGAAGAGACTGTTTTTGATGGAATTATTGCTAGTTTATTAACAAATAAATTTGATATTATCATTTCTGGTATGACAATTACACAACAAAGAAATTTAAAAGTTAATTTCTCTGATTCATATATTGTAGTTGGTCAAACTGTATTACTAAGTAAAAAATTAGAAAATACAATTACAGATGCAAAGCAACTTGATTCAAGTGAATATACAATTTCTGCAATTTTAGGTCAAACAAGTGAAATTGCAGCAAAAAAATTCTTTAAAAATGCAAAAGTAATTACATTTGAAACAGAAGGGGAAGCTGTTTCAGAAGTATTAAATGGAAATGCAAGTGCATTTATTAATGACCAACCATTTAACACTGTATTTATGGATGGAAAAGGAAAAGATGCTTTAGTTCATCTTGATAAACCGCTAACTTATGAGCCTTTAGCATTTGCTATTAGAAAAGGTGACCCTGATTTTCTTAACTGGTTAAATAATTTCCTAAGACAAATCAGAGAAGATAAAGTAATAAATTTACAAGACAGATTATATGAAAAATGGTTTGTAGATACGAAGTGGTTAAAGAAAGTTCAATAATAAATTTATAGAAGTTTAATCAAAAAAAAGGAGATGGGAATGAAGAAATTAGTTTTAGCATTTTTAATGCTGTTTACAACTGCAATTTTTGCCGATGATATTAACCTTTGGAAAAAATCAACATTAAATGAGATTTTAGAAAGAGGTGAATTAAGAGTTGGTATGGAACCTGGATATATGCCATTTGAAATGAAAGACAAAAAAGGTCGAATCATTGGTTATGACGTAGATATGGCTAAAAAGATGGCAAAAGATATGGGTGTTAAACTAAAACTTGTTCCTACTTCTTGGGATGGAATAATCGCTGGTTTAGTTACTGGTAAATATGACATTATTATGTCTGGTATGACAATTACTCAGCAAAGAAACTTAAAAGTTAATTTTGCAGACCCTTATGTTGTTGTAGGTCAAACTATGATGATTAGAAAAGAGTTAGCAGGAAAAATTAAAACTGCAAAAGATTTAGATAAAGCTGGTTATACAGTTGTAACTAAATTAGGTGTTACAGGTGAAATTGTAACTAGAAAATTTTTCCAAAATGCAAAAATTATTACATTTGAAACAGAATCAGATGCAGCAAGTGAAGTATTAAATGGTAAAGCAGATGCTATGATTTATGATCAACCATATAATATTTTATTTATGTCAGATAAAGGAAAGAATAGATTAGTTCATCTTGATGATCCTTTAAGTTATGAGCCTTTAGGTTGGGCTATTAGAAAAGGTGATCCTGATTTTCTTAATTGGTTAAATAACTTCTTAAGACAAGTTAAGGGTGATAAAGTTGTCGACTTCCATGAAAAATTAAATAATAAATGGTTAAGAGACACTTCATGGTTAAAAAGAGTTCAATAATACATGGCTAAAAAACAATCATTAGCACAAAATAAAACAGTAGGGCATTTTCTTGCCGTATTGTTTTTTATTGTAGTAGGATACGCATTCTACACAGCAGCAGCAAATATGAATTATGTTTGGAAATGGAATAGTGTTCCAAAATATTTTGCTTACGAAGAGACGAAATCAGTTGAAGCACCTATTGATGGAAAACTAATATTTGAGAATAACAAATACTTTGTTCAAGGTGATGAAAAAGTAGAAGTTAAAAATTTAGATAGTAGTTTTTTATTTGAATATGAAGTTGGTGAAAATCTTTATTCAGGTGATTATATTGCCTCAAAAACAGAGTATAAAGCAGGTCCTGTACTTTCAGGTCTTTGGATTACTTTAAAAATATCATTTTTTGCAATGATATTAACACTAATAATTGGAATAATAGTCGCACTAATGAAACTATCTTCAATGGTAGTATTAAGAGATATTGCAACTGTTTATATTACGATTATTAGAGGAACACCTTTACTTGTTCAAATATTTTTATTCTATTTTATTGTTGCAAATATTTTTGAATTAGAAAGATTTGTTGCAGGTATTTTATCACTTGGAATATTCTTTGGTGCATATATGGCAGAAATTTTAAGAGGTGCAATTCAGTCAATTGACAAAGGTCAACTTGAAGCTGCAAAATCTTTAGGTATTTCTAATTATCAAGCTATGAGATATATTATTTTACCTCAAGCATTTAAAAGAGCTTTACCTACACTTGTTGGTGAAACTATTGCTTTAGTAAAAGATTCATCTTTAGTATCTGTTATTTCAATTACAGATTTAACAAAAGTTGGAAAAGAAATAGTTGCAAATACATTCTCTCCATTTGAAACATGGATTGTTATTGCACTTTTATATTTATGTATAACTTCAACTTTAAGTTATATTGGACATAGAATAGAGAAGAAAATGGCCGCAAAAGGTGGAATATCCTAAGTGGAGAGTTTCTTTTCTAACTTCTTACAACAAGGGATTACATTTTTTGCTATTATGGATCCCATTGGTGTAAGTGCTATGGCTTTATCACTACTTAGTCATGATATAACAAAATCTGAGATAAATAGGGTTGCTAGAAAATCTACAATGACTATTATTATTGCATTTTTTGTTGTACTTATTGGTGGTGATTTTATACTTAAACTATTTGGAATTGGTGAAAATTCACTTAAAGTTATGGGTGGAATTATTCTACTTCTAATGGCAATTTCAATGGTAAATGGTTCAACAGAAGGTAAAAAACCTACAAAAGAAGAGGGTAAAGATCTTAAAGCTCATGAAGATTTATCTGTAATTCCTATTGGAATTCCAATTGCTTTTGGAACTGGTTTATTTACAACTATTGTAATTTTTAAACATCAAGTTGAAACAGCTAGTGATTTATTATCTATTTCACTAGCATTTTTAGTTAATGCTTTTTTATTTTACATAACACTAAAAAACTCTATTTATATAAAAAAATATTTAGGACTTACTGGTCAAAATATTATTACTAAACTTATGGGACTAATAGTTGGGGCTATATCTGTACAATTTATTGTTTCAGGTTTAATCAAACTTTCACAAAGCTATATGTAATGCCAATTGAAATTTTGATAAAAGGTTTTATTGTAACTATCTCTTTGATAGTTGCAATTGGTGCACAAAATGCCTATGTATTAAAACTAGGACTTCTAAAACAGCATGTTTTACTTGCTGTTAGTTTATGTGTATTATTTGATATGCTTTTAATCTCAGCTGGTATTTTTGGTCTTGGATTTTTTATTCAAGGTAATCAACTACTTATAAACTCAATTGCTATTATTGGTATTGTATTTTTATTTGTATATGCAATATTATCTTTTAAATCTGCTTTTAAAAATGAAAGTCTAAAAATTGATAATGAAGTAAAAATAAATCCTTTAAAACAAGTTGTTACACTTATCTTAGTTTTTACATTTTTAAATCCTCATACTTATCTTGATACAGTTTTACTAATTGGTGGAATTGGAGCAAATATTCAAAATGATTTAAAGATTTATTTTTTAATTGGTGCTGTTTGTGCATCTGCTTTTTGGTTTACATTATTAGGCTTTGGTGCAAGATTTTTAATTCCTTTATTTAAAAAACCAATTACATGGAAAATCTTAGATATTTCAATTGGATTTATTATGCTTTTGATTGCTTATACTCTATTAGATTTAATAAAATATTAGTTATCATAAATCCTATAAAGGTTTAAATATGAACAATACAAGTATAGAAATAATAGGCTGTTTTAAGACAGTTTTAGACCCATATAATGGTATTACAATCTCTACAAAAGATTTACCAAACTCAAGTGAAGAGTTTGAACTAAATCTTGACTATCTAATAGAAAATACAAAAAATAGAAGAAACTTAATCTGGATTTATATAGATATAAAAAAATCTGACTTTATACCAATTGCAACAAAAAGAGGATTTATATTTCATTCATGTGATGAAGAGTATGTTTTAATTGTAAGAAGATTACAAAATAATGCAATAATTCCAACTGCTGCAAATCATACTTTAGGAGTAGGTGCAGTTGTTATAAATGAAAAAAATGAATTATTAGTAATCAAAGAAAAGATTTCAACAATTGGATATAAATTGCCAGGTGGACATATAGATAATGGCGAAATGATTTCAACAGCAGCACAAAGAGAAGTTTTTGAAGAAACAGGAATAAAAGTAAAATTTGAATCAATAATTTCATTAGGACATTTTTATCCTCATCAGTTTCATAAATCAAATTTATATATATTATGTATTTGTAAAGCTTTATCATCAAAAATTGATATTCAAGATATTGATGAAATTGCTGATGCAAAATGGATAGATGTGAATAAGTATTTAGAAGATGAAAAAGTATTAGCTTACTCAAAAGCAGTTGTTCTTTCAGCTTTAGAATACAAAGGTTTTAAACTTGCTAATCATGAAACTTTATGTCACATAAAAAAAGATTTTGAGCTATTTTTTCCTATTGAAAATAAATAATTTGACATCAACTTTAAATTGTATATAATACGTCTTTATAATTAAAGGAAGAAAATGAAAGAAATAATATCAACTACAAAAGCACCAAGTGCAATTGGACCATATAATCAAGCTACATCTTTTGAGAAATTAGTATTTTTATCAGGACAAATTCCATTAGATCCTCAATCAATGGAAATTATTGAAGGTGGAGTTTCTGAGCAAACTAAACAAGTTATGGAAAACTTAAAAGCAGTATTAGAAGAAGCAAACTCTTCATTTGATAATGTTTTAAAAACTACTTGTTATTTATCTGATATGGATAATTTTGTAGCATTTAACGAAGTTTATTCACAATATTTTACAGCAGAAGATGCACCTGCACGTGCTACAGTTGCAGTAAAAACTTTACCTAAAAATGTTTTAGTTGAAGTAGATGCAATCGCTTTTAAAAACTAGAGAATTTTTCTCTAGTTTTACTCTTTTTATTTAAACTACAAATATAAATTTCATAATTACTATTTATTAGCTATATTTCACTTTTTAATATAAAAAATGAAATATATCTATTTATATTGAATATATTTCACTTTTATAGTATACTTTATGAAATATTATTAAAATGGATCAATTATGATAGGACGAATCAAAGAATTAAAATTATTATCAAATGCTTGTGAATCAAATAAAAGTGAATTAATTTCAGTATACGGACGAAGACGAATTGGTAAAACTTATTTGATTAATTATATGTTTAAAGAACATAGAAAAGAGTGTCTATTTTTTAGATTTACTGGTTCTTATTTACTTGATTCTAATACACAAAGAGAAAATTTTATTGAATCTATTTATGATTGGTTTGGAGTTGAACCAACAAAAGAGATTAATTCTTGGATGAATGCCTTTAATTTTTTAAAAAGAACAATTGATTCAGAATTTAAAAATAAAAAAGTGAATGAAAAAGTTGTTATTTTTCTTGATGAAGTTCCATGGATTGATAAAAAAAATACTAATGGTTTTTTAGGAGCATTAGGTCACTTTTGGAATGATTATTGTGAAATAAAAGAAAATGTAATTTTAATAATATGTGGTTCAAACTCTTCATGGATTAAAAATAAAATTTTTGAAGATACTCAAGGTCCACTTTATCAAAGACTAACTCATAAAATACATTTAAAACCTTTTACTTTAAAAGAAACTGCATCTTATCTTATTGATGAAAAGAATTTTGACATTGATTCCAAGACTATATTTGAAGTTTATATGGTTTTTGGAGGAGTTGCAAAATACTTAAGTTTTTTAAACCCTAAGTTATCTCTTTCTGAGAATATTGATAATTTATTTTTTAATATAGACGGACATTTATACAAAGAGTATGATGATATTTTCAAATCTCTTTTTCAAGATAAATCAAAGTTTTATACTTCAATAATTCAATACCTTTGCACTAAACAATCAGGATTTACACAAACGCAAATAGCTTCAGGTTTAGATATTAGTATGGGTGCAAAACTAAAAGATGGAATAAATGATTTAATTGAATGTGGTTTTATTCAAGGCTTATCAAAATATAATCAAAAAACAAATGCAAAATATATCATAAGTGACCCATATTGTTTATTTCATAATAAATGGGTAAAAGAACATAGTAAAAATGATATTGCAAATCTTTCAAAACCATATTGGACAAGTATTCAATCATCTTCACAATATTCAATTTGGACAGGTTTTATATTTGAAATAGTTTGTTTAACTAATATTGAAATGTATTTAGACGCAAGAAATACAAAAGGTTTATCAAAAAGTCATAGTTATTGGAATTTTGTATCATCAAATGAAAATGAGAAAGGTGCACAAATTGATATTTTGGTTGAATATCAAAATAATGTATACGATATAGTTGAGTGTAAGTTTTATAATGATGAGTTTGTTATCTCAAAAGATTATAAAGACAATTTACAAAATAAACTTAGTATGTTTAAAAAGTATGGATTAAAAGGCAAGTATGAAATAAAACTAATCATGCTTACAACTTATGGCTGTAAACATAATTCTCATTATAATAGTTTGAATATTGCTGATGATATTACTATTGATGATTTGTTATTTAGGTATTGATTAGTTCAAACTTTTTATTATTTAAACATATAATTAGTATATAAATTTATATAATATTAATATTTTTTAAGTATAATTGAAGTACTTAAAAGCTGACTAGATGTAAATCAGTCCATTGTATGTCTTTTAGGTCTCAAAAGGCTTATACTTAAATTACATATCTCTAAGTTTTATAATTTAGGGTATTTGTAAACTTAGGATTTTTACTTGAATAAAAAAAACTTTCAACAAGTATTCGAATCTTACTTTCATAAAAAATATACATTCAATGATTTTCTTAATACTTTACCACAAGAATCTATAAATTTTAAAACTAATAGATTTGAATCATACTCTTTTATATCATATTTAAAAGATTCGAATAGAGAATTGACTTCTGAAGCTAAGAAACTAAAAGATTTTCATTCATTTTTAAATGTATTGTTATTTAAAGAAATGAAAACACATAATAAAGTTTTTTCATATAGAGAAAATAAAAATATATTCGATGCAGTTTATCTTCATAAAGATAGCAAAAATTATTTTAAAACAGATATTAAAAGCTTTTTCACTTCAATTGATAAAAAATTAATTATGAGAACTTTAAAAGATAATTTAGAAGAATTTGATGTTTTTATTGATAAAAAATATGTTGAACACATAATAAATTTAATAATAATAAACAATCAACTACCTATAGGTTTTATTACCTCTCCTACTATAAGTAATGCTGTATTGTATAATTTTGATAAATATTTTGAAAAATATTCAATAGATAAAAAAATGATATATTCTAGATATTCTGATGATCTTATTTTTTCATCTAATGATTATAAAGTTTTAATAGAATTAGAAAATAAACTTACTAATTATTTTGATAGTTATTATGATGGCTTATTTAAATTAAATTCAAAAAAGACTAAATTTTTGGATAAAACTAGAAAAATTGTAATTTTAGGTTTAGTTATTACTCCAAATGGTCACATAACAGTAGATAAAGAAAGAAGAAATAATATACAAAAATTGATTTATTTTTATAAAACTGATAAACATAAATTTTCAAAACTTTTAGAATTAAAATATGATAATCAATTGAGTAAAGCATATGGTAGTCTAAATTACATTAATTATATAGATAAAAATTTTATAATTAAATTAAGAAGTAAATACGGTAATTACATCATTGATAAATTTTTACATGGAGTTAAACCTAGATGAATACTTTTAAAGTAGTTATAAAAAATATACAACACATAAAATCTTTGGAATATGAGATTGATTTATCATCAAATAAACTACATTGTTTAGTTGGTAAAAATGGAATAGGTAAAACTACATTAATAAAAATAATTCAAAATTTTAAAGAGACAAATACTCTTGATAAAATGTCAAGAGTTAATATTATTAATGATAATAGTAAATTAACTTATACAATAGATAGCAATGATTATAAATTTGATCCTTTTAAAGATGATAGTAGATTTATATTAGACTGCAATAAAGCAATGGATGAAGTTACAAAAAAGGAAATTTATACAGAGTTTCCTATTCCTCTAGGAAGAAGATTTAGTCAATATTCACGATTAGGGGAATATACAGATGATGTTGCAGCTAAATTTTCATCTAATACATATGAAGAAAATCCAAATGAATTAATTGCAATATTAAATAATATTTATCAAGATAATAGATTTAATAATTTAAAAAAAGTAAATGTTAAATCAGAAGATATTTATTTAATACCTTTAAATGATGAAAATTATATAAGAGAAGATGATTTTAGTTCTGGTGAATACATGCTACTTCAGATTTATAAATTAATTAAAACTGGAGCAAAATTTATTGTAATTGATGAGTTAGATATTTCTTTAGATAGTTCAGCTCAAGTAAATTTGATTGAACAACTAAGAATGTTAACAGGGAAATATAAAGTAAATATTTTATTTACTACACATTCTCTTGCCATTATGAAAACAATGAATGATGATGAATTATTTTATATGGAAACTATTGGAGATGAAACTACTGTTAAAAATATGTCGTATAGTTATATAAAGAGTTCATTATTCAAATTTGAAGGTAATGATAAAATCATATTAACTGAAGATAAAATGATTATTGATTATCTAAAAACATTTCTTGATAGTGATAATATATTTTCAAAATATTCAATCATTGATATTGCAGGACATAGTCAAACTGTAGATATAATGGAAAAAAATAAACAAGTTCAATTTTTAGGTACGAATAAAATTCTTACTATATTAGATGGTGATCAACAAAATCATACTAATTATAAAAATAAAACAGATATAAAATTTATTCCATTTGAAAGTATAGAAAAAGACTTATTAACAGCTTACGAGTTAGGAGAATTGGATATATATATAATAGGTGATATTGATAAAGATGATATTAATAGAGCAAATGGACGCGGGAAAAAATCTAAAGCTTTATATTATAGCATTACTCAGAGAGGATATATGAATTTTTCTAGTATTATTACCTTTCTTGAAAATAAATGTCCCTCAAACACACTAACTTTTAAAAATGAAGTTAAATCTTTTTTAAAAAGTTAATATCATTTCAAACTCAAGCCAACTCTCTGTTTATCCAAATCAACACTTAAAACCTTCACTTTTTCCAAATTCTGATTTATACTCAAAACTTCACTTGGGTGATTGATTCTTTTTGCTGATATTTGTGAAATATGAAGTAGGGCGTCATTTTTTAGACCAATATCTACAAAAGCTCCGAAGTCTGTGATATTTCGCACGATTCCACTTAGTGTAAAACCAACTTTAAGATCTTCTATTTTTGTAATATCACTTGCAAATTTTACTTGATTAAATTCACTTCTTACATCATATCCTGGTTTTTTTAGCTCTTGGATAATGTCTTTTATTTTTACTTCACTTGTATTTAATGAAGTAGCTATTTGTGATATCTGATTATCTGTGATTTCTTCAATATTATAGTTTTTTTGTAAGTTTTTTGTAACACTATAATCTTCTGGATGAATTGCTGTATTATCTAAGATTGATTTTCCATCTTTGATTCTTAAAAATCCTACTGCTTGCTCATATGCTTTTGCTCCTAAACCTTTTACTTTTAGTAGTTCATTTTTACTTTTAAATGTTTTAATACTACTTCTATATTCAACAATATTCATAGCTAATTTTTCAGAAATTCCTGAAATAAAAGATAATAGTTTATAAGAAGCTGAGTTTAAATCTACTCCTACTTTATTTACTAAATCCACAGTAGTGTTTTCAAGTTTTAGTGCTAAATCTTTTTGATTTACATCATGTTGGTATTGCCCAATTCCAAGTGATTTTGGGTCTATTTTTACTAAAGTAGCCATTGGGTCACGAAGTCGTCCTGCAATTGAAATAGCACCTCTTATTGTTACATCTAAGTTTGGATACTCTTCTTGTGCTATTTTTGAAGCTGAGTATACACTAGCTCCTATTTCACTTACTATTGCATAGTTTATATCAAGATTATTATCTTTGATTAGATTTGTGATAAATTCAGCTGTTTCTCTTGAAGCTGTTCCATTTCCAATTGCAATAGATGTGATTTTGTATTTTTTGATTAATTCTAATACTTTTTTATTTGAATTTACAATATCTTGCTTTGGTTTTGTTGGATAAATTACACATGAATCTAAATATATACCATTTTCATCAATTACGGCTAATTTACATCCGGATACAAATCCTGGATCCATTCCTAAAATCACTTGATTAACTAAAGGTGCTGTTAAAAGTAGTTCTTTTAAGTTTTTACCAAAAAGGTTAATTGCTTCTTCTGAAGCTTTTTCTTTTAGTTTTGTAAGAGCTTCTCTTTTTAATGTAGGAAGTAATAATCTCTTTAATCCATCTTTATATGCTTCAAAAACAATATCTTTTGATGAATTAGCACTTGATGGAATTTTGTATTTTTTTATATTTTCTAAAATATGATTTTCATCAACTACAAGTTTTATACTTAGTTGTTTTTCATTTACAGCACGATTAATTGCTAAAAATCTATATGATTTAATATATTTTATTTTTTCACTTAAATCAACGAAATTTGCATAAACACCATTTTTGTCAAAAGTTTTCGTAGCTTTTGTTTCTAAAACTGCATAATTAGTAATAATATTTCTAATAGCCTCTTTTGTTCTAAAATCATCAGCATATCTTTGAGCAATAATATCACTAGCACCTGCTATTGCATCTTCTATATTTTTGATATTTTTATTGAAAAAGTTTTTTGCTTTTTGATTTATTTCATCTTTTGAGTATCTAAAAGATTGAATAATATTTGCAAGTGGTTCAAGATTATTATCAATTGCTTCACTTGTTCTTGATGATTTTTTATCTTTAAATGGTGAATAAATATCTTCTAATATTTGTAATGTTTTTGCTTCATTTATTAATGTTTGTACTTTTTCATTTAAGAAGTTTCGCTCTTTTAAAATATTTAGAATTTCTTCTTTTCTTTGAAGCAATTTTACAGAATATGAATGAATTTGTTCAAACTCTCTTAAATCTTCATCACTAGCATTTCCTGTTGCTTCTTTTCTATATCTAGCAATAAAAGGAATTGTTGAACCTTCTTCTATAAGAGTTAGGATATTCTTGATATTTTCTTTTGATAAATTTGTTTTACTTTGAATTAGTTCTATTAAATTATTAGTCAAGAATAACTTCTTTAAAATCACTTCTTGTTTTTTCTAATGATTTATTTTTTGATGCTCTAACTGTATAAACAAATGATATTTTTGCATTATTTGTTTGATTTTACTTGCATGATGAAGTGTTTTACAATGGAAAAGTACGACATCACCTTTTTGTAAATTTTGATGAACTTTTGTTTGAATTAATTTTCTATTCTCTTCATTTTCATCTAAAAAGTTTGAGTGTTCATCAAATCTATCTTTTGAAAACTCTATTTTATGTGATTTAGGAATAAACTCTAAAAGTCCATTTTCTAAAAACTCATCTCCTAAACTTAACCAAACAGATACAAGATTGTCATTTTCAAAATGCCAATATCTTCTATCTTGATGCCAAAAAGTTCTAGTACTTTCATGAGGCATTTTAGTCATAATAGAGTTATGATGAGCTAGAGTTAAAACAGGAGTATCATTTAGAACTTGCTTTAAAATAGGTCTAATATCACTATTAGTCATCCACTCTTTAAAGATTTCTTCTCTATCATAAACTTGTCTTAATCGTCTAACAGTAATAGCACTATCATCAACTTGCATATACTCTTGTTCACTCTCAATTGGTGCTTGTTTTTTTTCTAAATGCTCTTTTGCTTTTTGTAAAATTTCATCACAAAGTTCAGAATTTGCAAAGTTTTTTAAAACTAAAAAGCCATCATTGTTAAACTGTTCTAGTTGTTTTTCATCTAATTTCATGGATACTCTTATGTATTTATTATTTTTCGTATTATAGTAAAATTTGCTTATTATTCACATTATTTTAAACTTAAGTAATTAAATTAAATTTAGTGTATAATTCGTATTAAAATTAAAAAAAGGATATTAAAATGCACATTGCATTTATTATTGAAGATTGGGCTAAAATTGACCCTGTAAATAGTTCTACACTAGCTATTGTAAAAGAGTGTATGCTAAGAGGTTATAAAGTATCAATTTTATACACAACAAATTTAACTGTAAGAAACAATACTGTTAATGGATTTGCAAAAACTCTAAAAATTGAAGGTAAGATTCCAGAATCAATTATTGCTTTTTATAAAAAATGTACTTATGATATAAAACTTATAGCTTTACATGCATTTGATTGTATTATGGTTAGAAAAGATCCTCCAATTTCTCCACTTGTTTTTAATTTTTTAGATTCTGTAAAAAACGAAACTGTTATTATAAATGATGTAGATGGAATAAGAAAAGCAAATAATAAGCTTTATACAACAACATTTCATGACCCAGGAAATACATACTTACCCAAAACTCATGTATCAGGAAGTAAAAAATATATTCACAAAATTATTGAAGAATCAAATGATGAAAAGATGATTTTAAAACCTCTTGATGGTTCAGGTGGTAGAGGTGTTATTGTATTAGAAAAAAATGCTACTTCAAATTTAAATTCATTACTTGATTTTTATATTGATGATTCAGGTGAAAATTATGTAATTCTTCAAGAGTATATTGAAGGTGCACAAAATGGTGATGTTAGAGTTATGATGTTAAATGGTAAAGCAATTGGTGCATATCATAGAAAACCAGCTGATGGTGAACATAGAGCAAATATTCAAACAGGTGGAAGTGCTCATAAATATAGATTAACAGAATCACAAAAAAAGATTTGTGCAAAAGTTGGTAAAAGACTTGTTTCTGATGGATTATACTTTGTTGGTCTTGATATGATTGGAGATAAAATTTTAGAAGTGAATGTTTTAAATCCAGGTGGAATTACAAATATAAATAAATTATCTAAGTTAAAACTTCATAAAGATGTAGTTGATTTTATTGAAGAAAAAGTTCATGAAAAAGTTGAAAAAAGAGTTGAACTTGAGTATTTATTAAAAAGACTTAGTGATTTAAGAGAATAAATTATGAATATTGTAGTAATTGGTGCAGGTGGAATTGGTGCATTTTATGGAATGATTTTACATGATGTTGGCTGTAATGTAAAGTTTGTAGCACGTGGTGAAAATTTAGAGTATTTAAAAAATAATAGTATGAAAATAACTCACCCAAATTATATAATTGAAGATAAAATTGATACTTTAAGTATTGAAGAATTATTAGAATTAAATCCAGAAGATTTTGATGCGATTATAATTGCAACAAAAGCAATGAGTACTCAATCAATTAGTAAATCACTTGCTTTATGGACTAAAGATGCTAAAAAAATTCCATACTATATATCTTTACAAAATGGTGTACAAAATGAAGATGTAATGCTTAAATATTATAATAATGATTATGTAATAGGTGGACTTACAAGACTTATTGTATCTCATACTGTATCTTTAGGTCATGTTCATTGTGAAGGTGAAGTTCAAACTTTAATAGGTGCTTTAAATCATACAAAAGAAAATTCTGAGTTTTTAAATAGATTAAAAGATGTATTAGATAAAACTCAAACTACTACTATTTTATGTGAAAATATAAAATTAGAACTTTGGAATAAATTAATTATAAATAATGGTGTAAATGCTATTTGTGCTTTATTACAAGAGGAATCTGGGCCTTTAATAAGAGATGAAAAAACTTCTAAATTAGTATATGGACTTATGAGTGAAGCAGCATATGCATCAAATGCAGTTGGTATAAATCTAAGTCAAGAAGATGCAAATAAAATGTTTGAACTTATGACGACATTTCAATCTGTAAAACCATCTATGTGGGTTGACACTGAAAATAATAGAGATTTAGAGTTAGATGATATTTGTGGAGTTGTTATAAAAAATTGTGAAAAGTTAGGAGTTGATGCTCCATATACAAGAGCAATTTCTACAATATTAGAGTTTTCTTATAATAAAAAGAGAAAAAGTAAATAGTAAAAAGAAATTAAGATAAAGTTCCTTTATCTTAATTATTTATCTTCTTACTCTATTGTTTCTTCTTTATTTAATTCTTGAAATTCACTTTCTAAGATAGCATTTTCATTAAAATATTCAACTTTATTTTCTGCTGTTTCTAAATTTTTAAATCTAGCAATATGAAAAATTGCATCACCTTCTTGAATTAATGGAATTTCAGATTTACCTATAATTACACCATCAAATTCTGCTTTTATTTCAAAGCTATCATCTCCAAGTGGTTCATCTATATAAGCAATTATTTCATCAGTTTTAACAGTATCTCCTAAAGCTTTGATTGTTCTAATCATTCCACTTTCAGTTGATCTTATCCATTGACTACTTTTTGTAATAATTGGAAGTTTTTTGATTTTTTTAGTGTTTTTTGGAATCATATCTAATTCTCTTAAGACATTTACAATTCCTTTTACTCCAATACGAATAGAAGTTTCATCAAATCTTAATGCTTCTCCTGCTTCATAAAGTAATATTGAAACACCTTTTTCTTGAGCTACACTTCTTAGTGAACCATCTCTTAGTTCAGAGTGTAAAACAACTGGTGCTTCAAAGGCTTTTGCTAGATTATAAGTAAATTCATTATTGATATCAGTTCTAACTTGTGGCAAGTTAGACTTATGAATTGAGGCTGTATGTAAATCTATTCCCAAAACACATTTACTAACAATTTCATCAAAAAAGATTTTTGCAACTCTACTTGCAAGAGAACCTTTTTTTGTACCAGGAAAAGACCTATTTAAATCTCTTCTATCAGGCATATATCTAGATAATGTCATTACTCCATAAGTATTTACAATAGGAATAAGAATGATTGTACCTTTTAGTTTTTTTAAAATATTTAATTTTCTAAATCTTCGAACAATCTCTATTCCATTTAATTCATCACCGTGAATTGCAGCACTTACAAAAATAGTTGGTCCATCTTTTTTACCTCTTAATACTCTAACAGGTAATGATGTTGGAGTATTATAAAGTTTAGGTAATTCAATATTAATAGTTATATTTGTATCTCTTGGTATATTTACACCAGCTAAGACAAAGTTATCACTTATATTACTTGAGTTATGCACCAATATTATCTTTTCTTATTTTTCTTTTTTTCAATGTATCTTTTGGATGAACATTATTTTGGATTAAATCCATTATTTTACCTGCAATATCAATTTGAGTAGATTTCTCAATACCTTCTAAACCAGGAGATGAATTTACTTCCATAACTAATGGACCTCTACTAGATGGAATCATATCAACTCCACAAACACCAAGTCCCATAGCTTTTGCTGCTGCTAATGCTGTTGCTTTTTCTTTTCTTGTTAATTTATGGGCTGTTGCACTTCCGCCTTGATGTAAGTTTGACCTAAAGTCACCCTCAGCACCTTGTCTTTTCATAGCACCAACAACTTCACCACCAACAATTAAAACTCTAATATCAGCACCACCTGCTTCTTCAATGAATTCTTGAACTAATAAGTTTACATCCATTCCGTAAAATGCATCTAAAACAGATTTAGCAGCTTTTTCACTATCAACTAATACTACACCAACACCTTGCGTACCTTCTAAAATCTTAAGTACTAATGGCGCTCCACCACTTAGGGCAATAACATCTTTTGCACTTGATTTATTTGATGCAAATACTGTTTTTGGCATATCAACTTCATGTTTTGATAAAATTTGTAGACTTCTTAATTTATCTCTACTTCTAGAAACGGCTAAACTTCCAGTTACTGTAAAGACATCCATCATTTCAAAGTGTCTAATCATAGCAGTTCCATAGAAAGTTCTACTTGCACCAATTCTTGGAATAATAGCATCAGGAATAGGTAACTCTTCACCAAGATAATTAATCTTTAGTTCACCTTTCATAATTTCAATACTACATTTTAAATAGTCAATTACTCTAACATCCCAATTTCTTTCTTGTGCTGATTCTACTAACCTTTTTGTTGAATATAAATTCGGGTTTCTTGATAATATATAAACTTTCATTTTAAGCCTTTTTCGATAAATTTTCTTTTGATACGTCTACTAGGAATCGGTCTTTTAAAAATCTTCGGCCTATTAACATCGGAAATTTCATATCCGCTCTATTTGTTAATGAAATTACACTTTTATATTTTTTACCAAAAAAATTAACAGTTACTTTTATTGAGGCTCTTTCTTGAACTTCTCCATTAGAACTTTTAACTCTTTTAACTTTATAAAGAGGCATAGTCATTTTCTTGCCATGATAAGAAGGATGAACTTCATCTAATAATCTAAAATGAACATTATTCCCATCTATTACAATATCATCACAATGTAAAGCATTTGAATCAGCACCAGTATCAACTTTTGCATCCAAATCATACAATTCTAAATCTATTATAGAAATAATCTCTCTTCGACCTACAATCTTCATATCATCCATTACTTACCTTTTTTATTAAAATTATTATCTAAATATCCTTACGAAAGTTGTTTTGTAAGAGTATTTAAATCACCCAATACCCAGATGTCAATTATTTTACCATTATTAAATTTAAAAAATGATGCACCATTATATAAAATCTTATTTTGACTTGCTTTATATTCAAATAACTGACCTGTATGTCTTCCATTATACAAAGTTCTAACAGCGATACTATCATTGTTATCCACTAAATGAATTATACTATGAAATAAATTTGGAATACCAGTTAAAATAGTATCCATATATTCACTAAACTCTTTTTTTCCAGTAGTTGAAATATTTAAAGAACCATGAAAAGTAATATCATCATCAAAAAGAATATCAATATACTCTTTTTTTTGTTTATTCCATAACTCTTCATAATATAGTGTAACCAGTTCTTTATTAGTCATCTTTTTCATTGTGTTGCTTCTTCTCACTTATATATTCAATATCAATAAATGCATACTCATCGTATTCATCATAATCAACAGTAAAAATTTTGTTATAACCCATTTTTACTAACTCTATATCAATATTTTCTTCTGTTAGTCTATTTTTTACTTTTTCCATTAAAATATCAATATCTTCTTCTTTTACGCTATTTGCTCTAAGCTCGTAAATAATCGATAAATTCATAATTTATTTCCCATAAATTTATATCTATTTAATATCGTTATCTATATACAATTTTCTAAGCATAAATAAAATTGCTTTTACAGATTTTATTGATGCTGTTTCTTCAACTGTATGATAACCTGTTGTTGGTATTTGAAGCGTAGTTCCTTGAATCTTCTTATTTGATTCTTTTACCAATCTTCCTAATTCTGTACTTCCTAAAGTCATTAATGGAAGGTTTTGCTCTTTTAATAACTTATTTTGCTTTTGTATAAACTCATCTTTACAAGAGTATTTTATATTATTTTTATGACAAAAATTCTTAAGCATTTTTAATAATGGCGATTTAAACTTAGCATTTGCATCTCTATTTCTTAATACAATATCTTGAACATCAGCCTCTGGTCTTGTATTATAAGGGCTTGTATCCAATACTAAAAGTTCACTTGTTGATAAATGTTGTTTTTTAAACCATTCATTAACATATCTCCATGATTTTCCAGCTTCTTCTTGTGCTGTAAAAAATGCAGTTCCTTGATAACCATTTTGGTAAAGATAAATAATAATTGCAGCTGATAAAACATTATCTAATTGTGCTGAAATTAAATCATTATTCTTCTTAAGTTTATCACTAAAAGCAATTGGCGTTCCTGGTAATAAATGCTTAAAACCATCAACTTTAAATATTAAGTTATTGATTTCTTCACATAAATAAACATCTGTTATTTTCCCAATTCCTAAATAACTTCCACCCCAAGGTTCATATGCCTGAACTTGTTGATTTATATATCTTGAGGCAATTGATTCAAACATCTGTTCTGATAAAGAATTTCCATTTAAATCACTTTTATTTTTTTCTAGAAAAGCTGCAAATTGAAACTCATTTGGTCCAGTACAAATTAAACCATGTCGGTCAATATGAGCACTAAACATTCCTCTTGTAGGATTATTTCCTTGTGCAACTAATAGTCCATCATAATATGATGTTTGAATTCCTAATTCCTCCAACTCTCTTTTTAAATATAAAAAGAAAGAGTGTTCTGCTCCCGTTACAGAAGGAATTCTAATTAGTTGTTTTAATAAATCCAAAAAAGGAATAAAGTTCTCAATTTGTTTATCTAGTGTTTTAATAGACAAATCATTCTCCTATGTAAAATAGAATAAGAAGCTTAAAATGTATATTTAACTATTGATTATTACTTTCTTCTTGCTCTTTTAGTTCTTTATCAATTTGACATTTGTCATATAACATTTCACATTTAGCAAAACATGTTTCATTATTAGTCGCTTCATTTGATTCACATTTTAGGCTACATTCATCATATACTGCATCACATGCATTGATTTCTTCTTTATATTCATTTGCAAATAATGCACAAGATAAGATTACTAATGTAATCATGATTTTTTTTAACATTTATACTCCTGTTTAACTTTGAGATAAGTTTCATTTGTTAGTATAAAGGAACTCTATATTTTAGAGCTCAACAATTTACAGAAATTTTCTTTTTATAACGCACGCCACATGCAAAAAACAATTTCTGTAAAGACTTAAAGACGATCCTCTTATTCTATATCGGAATTATAAACTATAAAAAAAGAAAATTTCTTAAAAATTTCTTAAAAAATATTCTTAACCCCAAAAGTCCGAAAAAATCGATATTTTTGCTATATAATTTTAAATATTTTGTATTATAAATTTTTTAAAAAAGCTTATTTATTACAAACATTTTTTTAAAAAAACTAAATAATAATATAATTATTATTTTTAATGCTAAAAACTGATATTATACAAGTTCTAAATACTTGATTAAAATACTATATATTAATATTAGACTTGTAAAACTCTAAAATATGGTAATAGTTTATAATTGATTAAATTAATCAAGATTAATATAATTTATTTCTTAGTAAAAAATGATATAATTATAAAAATTTTTGAAATGTAATAAAATTAAGATATTATAAGTATTTAAACTATTAGGAGTAGAGTATGGCAGAAAACGAATTATCAGCAGTTGAACAATTAAAAGCTTCAAGAAACCCATTAAAAGTTATTGAAGATATATATAAAGAAGCACAAGAAGGAATCCCTTTAAGTGCTGATTATATAGGACTATTAAAATGGTATGGTATGTATCCACATATTAATGGTGATGAAACTGAAGATAAAAAATATTTTATGAAAAGAATCAAATTAGTTGATACTAAGATGAACTTAGAACAACTAGAAGTAATGGCTAAAATAGGGCAAGAATATGCTCAAGGTTTAGTTGATTTTACAGATAGACAAAATGTTCAATTTCACTTTATTCAAATAAAAGATATGCCTGCAATTTTAGATTTATTAGAATCTGTTGGATTAACATCAAGAATGGCATCAGGTGATGGTCCAAGACCAATTATGACATCTGCTATTGGTGGAATTGACCCTGAAGAGATTATTGATGCTTCATATTTAGTAAAAGAAGTTGATACATATTTTGATGCAAATGAAGATAGATTCTGTAACTTCCCAAGAAAATATAAAATTGGTATTTCAGGATGTGGAAGACATACAGCTGCTCATGAAATTCAAGATGTTGCATTTACAGCTTTTAAAAATAAAAATGATGAAGTATTATTTGATTTAACACTTGCAGGTGGACTTTCAAAATCAAAACAAATTGCATATAGAGCAAATAGATATGTTAAAGCTGAGCAAGTAAAAGATGTAGCTGTTGTTTGTGCTGAAATATTTAGAGATCATGGAAATAGAGCTAATAGAAATAAAGCAAGAGTTAGACACTTAGTAAATGAGTGGGGATTAGAAAAATTTGTTGCTGAAATTGAAACAAGATTAGGTTATGAATTACAAGAAGGTTTAGTTGAACCAAAAATTACATCTTTTGAAAATAGAAACCATTTTGGAATTCATGCTGCAAAACAAGAGGGTGAATCATTTATTGGATTTGCTACAAACTCAGGAAGAGTTGCTGGTGAAGACTTTAAAGCTATGAGTGATATTTGTAATAAATATAATGCTGCTGGATTATCTTTAACTTCTACTCAAAACTTTATTATTTATGGTGTAAAAACGCAAGATGCTCAAGCACTTGCAGATGAAATTGATGCATTAGGTTACCCATATAATCCATCACCTTTTAGAGCAAGATTACAATCATGTACAGGAAGAGAATTCTGTAAATTTGGTATTACTGAAACTAAAGAGTATGCTAAAAAGGTTGTTTTAGAACTTGAAGAAAAGAATCCTGATTTTAAAGAGAACCTAATGATTGCAATTTCTGGTTGTGGAAATGGTTGTTCTCATCCTCAAATTTCTGATATTGGTTTTGTAGGAACTAAAGTAAGAGATGAAGAAGGTAATAGAGTTGAAGGTTATGACGTTATCTTAGGTGGACATTTACAAGGTGAAAAAGGAAGTAGAATTGCACATAAAACTGGTGTTAAAGTAACTGCTACTAAACTTGTTGATTTTGTAGGTGATTTAATCGCTTCATACCAAGCTGATAACTTAGGTCAAACTACATTTAAAGATTATTTAAACACTGTTGAATTATCAAAATAGTTTTTAATTCTTAAATCTTTTAAAATTTATAAAAAGAGAATTTCTCTTTTTATAAAGACTTCTTTTATAGACATTTAGCTATTAATTTTATCCCTTTTTTTATATCTTCAAAACTAGAATGTGTAAAGTTAAATCTAATCTCTCCATTTGTTTGTTTATTAATATAAAATTGATTTCCTGGTACAAATACAACTTTTTGTTTTATACATTTTTGAACTAATTCAAATGAATCAATATTTTCAAATCCTCCATAAATAAACATACCACCTTTTGGTTTTTTGTATTTAAATGAAGGAAGATGTTTATCTAACATTTTACAAAAGTAGTCTGCTTTTTGTTTATAATCATCTCTAATATCTTGTAAGTGTTTTTCATACTTTTTTCTATCATTTAGATATTCATCTAAAATATATTGCGAAATTCCACAAGAGTGTAAATCAATACTCTCTTTTATAATCATAAGAGAATCTATTAACTCTTTACTTGCTCTAATCCAACCAATTCTAAGACTTGGAACTAATGTTTTTGAAAAACTTCCTAAGTGAAAACTATTATTTGGAATCTGTGAACTTATACTATTTGGTTTTTTATCAAAAAACAGTTGAGTATATGGACTATCTTCAATTAAAATTCCATTTTGTTTTTTTACAATTTTTGCTATTTGTTCTCTTTTTTTATTTGAGTAAGTTGATGTATATGGATTTTGAAAATCTGGAATTAAATATGCTAGTTTTGTTTCTTTAAAACTCTTTTTAAAATCACTTATATGAACTCCATCATTTTCAAGTTTAATACCTTTCATATTTAAATGATTTAATCTAAATATATTCATAGCACCTAAATATGATGGTTCTTCAATTGTAATATCTTTAGATTCAAAATACTTAGCAATAATATACATAGCTTGTTGGCTTCCTGTAGTAATAAGTATTTCATCTTCATTTGTAGTAAAGCCATCATTTGTATACTCTTGCGCTATTTTAGCTCTTAATTGTTTAATGCCATTACTAAGACCATATTGAAATACTTTTTGTTGACTCATTATTTTATTTGATGCTTTTTGTAAATCTTTAATTGGAAATAGTTTTTCACTTGGTAAACCACCTGCAAATGAAATTGTTTCTTCATCAATTGATTCAAGTATCTCTCTAATAAATGATCTTTTCATAATTAATCCTTTTTTTGTGCTAATAATACTAGAAGTCTATTTTTTATTCTTTACATAAAATGCTTAAATAACTATCTATAATTGCTAATTTTATTTACATAAAATGCTATAATTTTATTATGAAAAATGAAACAATAAAAAAAAGAAGTAAAATTGCAAATGATGTGATGAATTATATTTATCAATATATTGATACTGATATAAATATTGATGAATTAAGTATTGAAATGAATGTAAGTAAATTTCATCTTCACAGAATATTTAAAGATGAATTTGGAAAAAATATTTATGAGTGTATAAAATCAATTCGTTTACAAAAAGCTTCAAATTTATTAATTTCAAATCCATATTCAACTATTACAGATATTTCTAAAATATGTGGATATAGCTCACAAACTTCTTTTTTAAGAGCATTTAAACAAAGATTTGAAATGACTCCAAAAATGTGGAAAAATGGTGGGAATAAAATATATTCAAATAAGATATTAGAAAATTTAATAGATACTTCTGCTAATAAAATAGATTTTTTACAAATAGAACCTACAATAGTAAAAATGCCAAAGATTGAAGGTTTTTATATAAGACATCAAGGTTATGATAAAAGTATTAAAAAAACATGGCAAAAACTTCAAACATGGATATATACAAATGATATTACAAACTATGAACAAATAGCTTTACATCATGATAATCCAATTGTTACACCTCTAAATGAATGCCAATATATTGCAATTATAAAATGTGAAGATAAAGAGATTAATTTACAAAATTCTTCGCTTCCTATTTTAACAATACCTCAAGGTATTTATGCAAAGTTTTCATTAAGTGGAAAATATGGTGATGTTATTAAATTAATACAATGGGTTTATCATACTTGGCTTATAAATAGTGGATATGAAACAACAACAAATCCATCTTATGCTATTTATCATAAAAACCATTTTTTAAGTCAAGATGGAATATTTGAGCTTGATTATTATTTACCTATTAAGTATGTTTAATATAATTTTCCATATAAATCTAAGTGAAGTAAATAAACTCTTAAATCAAACTCTACTTGATGATAATCATCTTGAATAAAAGTACATAGATTGTAAAAAGCCTTGTTATGTTCTTTTTCTTTAAAGTGTGCTAATTCATGAACTACAATCATTTCAAGAAACTTTTCAGGAGCATTTTTAAATATAGAAGCAACTCTTATTTCATTTTTAGATTTTAGTTTACTTCCTTGAACTCTTGATACAAAGGTATGCATTCCTAGTGCATTACTAATTACATTTATTTTTCCATCATATATAACTTTTGAAACCTGAAATTTTTTAAAGTATTCGTTTTTATAATCCATTACATAAGAATATAAAGCTTTATCTGTTTTAATATTATGAGTTTTAGGATACTTTTTTTGTAAATAAGATGTTAGTTTTTTCTTATCAATTAATGTTTGTATTTGGTCTTGAATATGTTGTGGGTAGTGTTGTAAGTATTTCATTTTGTATTATATTTAAAAAGTTTTGTAATGATGCTTTAAAAATTTATGAAAAAGAAGAGTTTAAATCTCTTCTTTTATCTTTTCTAATTCCATAACTTTTTCTAAGTATTGTTCTTTTGTTGATTCAACAAATTTTATTCTATCTTCATTTAATTCTAAATATTGCTCTTTTGAATATTTTGAAATTTTAAATAAGTAGTTTCTTTTTGAAGTTAAGAAATCTTCAATTTTTTCAAATCCAAAATTTGCTTTTAATTTTGTAAGAATTTCATCTTCTCTTGGATGTTGAACAGAAAATCTTGTTGGTTCTTTTTTGTATAACTCTTCTGATTCAAAAATTTGTTGTTCAAAATGAGAAATTGTAGCTTGTGTTGTTTGAATATATGAATATGATAATGCACCATTAAAATATGCAAACTTTTTTCTTAAAGCAGAAATGTTTTCTAAAATAGCTCTATGGAAAGTTCTTAATACATTTTCATAAACTTTTGCAGCAAAGTGTCTTGTATTTGAAAACTCTCTATCTGAAGCAATTTCTCTATGTTTTTTAATTAATTCATATGGTTCTTGCCATTTTTCAACTTCATTTTGAATATTTTTATATACTTCTCTAAATGCATCATCTGCACTTAATTCAATATTTTTTAGAAGTTTAATTGATCTTTTAAACATTTTATCAATTGTTTGGTCATCATAAAATAGATTTTTATAAATACTATCAGAATCAATCCAAAAAGTTTGAAATTCAATTTTTTGAATTTTTTCAGATTTTAAGAAAGAACCTTTTGACTCTTCAAATCTAAATGAAGTTTTTCTTTTTATATTTTTAAATGTTTCATTCGCGATTTTTTCCATAATAGTTTCAAGTGAATTATAAATAGTGAATAACTCTTTTGAATATTTCTTTTGAATATTATCAAATGCACTAACTACTGTTGGTTCACATGATTTAAGAACATTCACAAGTGCATCATAAACTGCGATGATTGTTTCATACTCTTTAATTAAAATATCACAGATACCTTTTAAATCTTTTTTAATTGCATACTCTTTTGATTCTTCTGCTTTTGGTCTTATTGTATTTTCAATAAAATCTAAAACATCTTGGATATTTGAATCATGTAATAGTTTCATATTTGATGTAATATCTTTATATTTTATTTCCATTAAGTTTTTTTGGAAAGAATCAAATTTATCTTTAAAGAAATCAAGTGAATTAGCATCAAGGTTATCATTTAAATCTTTTTTGAAATTTTTCAATATATCATCAACAGAATTTTCAATTAAAACAGATTTATGATGTGCTCTTGAGTCAAGTGCCATTTTTGCTGAAATTGGTGTAACTTGTGCGAAATATTTACCAAATTTTTCAGATACATATTTAGTTGTTGTTTCAACTTGTTCAGGTGTAAATTTATCTTTTTGATTAAGTACACAAAGTGATTTATCTTTAAAGTGTTCCATATACTCTTCTAATACTTCTGCTTCTGATAACTTACCTGCATTATCAATTAGCGTAAGCCAAATAATACCACCTACATCTCTTAAAACACTTCTTGTAGTATCTGTATCCCCTTGTGATTGTGAATTAAGTCCTGGTGTATCTACAAAAGATATATCTTTTAAAATATCCATAGGTGCATATAATGTAAGATATTTAATATCTTTCATTTCATCTTGTCTTTGGTCTGTAAAATCTGAAATTGATTCTATTGGTGCATACTCTTGTGCACCTGAATAATAAGTGATTTTTAGTTTATACTCTTCACCATAGTTAATAAAGTTTACTTTTGATGTTACTGGTGTAATACCTGTTGGTAATATATTTCTAGAAAGTAGGGCATTTAAGAAAGTTGATTTACCAGCTGAAAATTGTCCAGTAATTGCAACTTCCATTGGGTATCTTGCTTTTCTTAATTGTTTATTTAAAATATTTTCTAATTGTCTTGATGGTAAAAATTTTTCATTAAGTAATTTATCTTGAACTTTTTTAATTTCACCAGCTAATGTATCATCATAAACTACTTCTTTTGTTGTATACGTTTCATTAAACTCTTTTATAAAACTTTTTAATATTTTAATATTTTTACTCATTAGTTTAATCCTTTCACATTATCAACAATTAAGTTAAGTTTTTTTATTTTTTTATGAATATCAATTGATAAACTAGCTCTATTTTCATTATTTTGCTCAAATGAAGAAATTTGATTTTGTAATAATTCTTCATCATTTTTTAGTTTTTGTTCAAATGCTTTTAATGGTGCATTTAATGTATCAAAAAATGATTCAATTAAAATATTTGAAATTTTATTAGCTTTATCTTTTATATTATTTTCAATACTAGTAAATTCATTTTTGATATAAGTTTCTATTTCTCTATCTAATTCATTTAGTTTATTTGCTTTTGATTTTGATACAGCACTTGTAATCTGATTTATTAATACTTCATTATTAGAAGTTAAGAAACCTGCTTTAAAATCATCTTGAAAGAATCCTCTTGCATCAAAGTTATCATTTTTATGTCCAATAGAAAATCCAAAATCATGATATTTTTGCTCACATTGTTCACCAATAGTTTGAGATTTTTTAATAAATTTATATCTATAATCTCTAATTACATCAATAATCCCATCTTTTATAGCAGTTTCAACAATAACTTTGATTCTTGCATTTTCAGGTTTTCTTTTTGTTTTTTCAAAAGAGTATCTAACATCTGAAATAACTCTTTGTTTTATAATATTTTGAAGATCTATTAGCTCACTTTGAACAAATGTTTCTAATGATTCTATATAATTTTTTGCATCTTTTTTATAGTAAATAATATCTTCTTTCATTGCTGTAAAGATTCTTTCATTTACTGATTTTTTCTTATTAAATTCTACAAGTTCTTGGTCTAACTCTTCTTTTGATTTTGATAAAAGTTTTAGTTCATAATTTAGTGAAGAAGTCTCTTTTTCAATTGTTTTAATTAATTGTGACTTTCCTGATTGAATAATTAATTCACCTTTTTGTGAATTTGAACCAAATAAAGTTTCATTTAAATAACTCTCAATTTCTAAAATACCTGTATCTTCAAGAGTAAATCCTGCATCTAAGGCTTCTTGTTCTCTTCCTGTTCTATGAAGTAATGCCATTTTTCCAGAGATTGGAATAAACTTGATAGTTTTTAAAATATAGTCAAGTTGAGAATCTTTATTTTGTGCTTTTAGTTGTCGCTCTATTGAAGATTTTGTATAGTTAATAACTTCTTCTAATTGCTCTTTTGAAACAGTATCAGCTCTTGTAATTACAATTAAAAGTTTTGATATATTTTGGTAAAGTAGGGCATCAATAATAAATTCAACATCTTTTAGAGTTGCACTTTGTGATACATTCATTAAATGAAGCATCATATCACAAGCTGAAATATACTCTTTTGTAATCTCTTCTCTTTGAATAACAGGGTCATCAAGTCCTGGAGTATCAACAATTTCAATACCATCAGATAAGAAATCTAAATTTGAACCTAGTTCTACATATTTAACTAAGTTACATTTTTTTCCACTTGCTTCTGCTGATGTATATGAAGATAAATCATTTATATCAACTTCATCAAATCTTGATTCTTCTTTTATATAAGAGCTTAATTCATTTCCAAATATTTTATTTGTTTCATTAACATAATCTCTCATAGATTCTAATTGTTCAGCTGATTTTACAATTCTATCCCATTCAGATTTATTCCAATAAAATACTTTTGCATTTTCACTAGGATTATGTTTAACAATTGTTAAGTTAGCAGTCTCAGGAACAACAGCACTTCCAAGAATTTCTCTTCCCATTAAAGCATTTAACATTGTAGATTTACCAGCATTCATAACACCAGTAATTCCAATAGAGAACTTTTGATTATTTAGATAGTTAGTAACTTCATCTAAATCATTTATAGTTGTAGTATTTGAAGAATCTTCTTTTAATTCATTTACAATATTCTCAAGAGAGTTCTTTAAATCTTTAAATGATGATTTATTTAAGTCCTCACTAATATCAGATTCTACTTGTTCTAAAGTTTCATAATTAACATTTAATTCTTGATGATCAAATAATGAAATTAACTTATCATAGTTTTCAAAGTTTAAAATTGAAGTCTCTTTTAAATAATCAAATGACTCATGTAAAACATCAATATATTGTTTTGACTTATGTTCATTTATTGACTCAACAATATTATGTTGTAAGTGATTTAATTCACTTAAATTGCTAGGTGTTTTAACATTAATTTGTCTACATAAAGTAACAAAAGAACCTAAAGGTAAGAATTTTTCATAATCTTTTCTACTTGCACTTAAGATTAAGGCATAAATAGAAAATGTCTCATTATTAATTGTTGTATCAATTGGTTCTACATCAAGATTTTGCTCAAATGTAATACCGTGATAAAGTAAAAAGTAATCATTAGCTAAACTCATTATATTTCTCCTTGAAATAAAAAAAGTTAAATACCCACACAAAGTAGATACTTAACTTTTTTTATTTATATAATGTTACAAAGGGATAAAATCCCTTCGTAATTATCTTAATGCTACTAGTTTTCTTCTTAAGTAAGCAATTTTATTTTGTAATGGCAAGTGTTTTGGACAGTGATCTTCACAAGCTAGTAAAGACATACAACCAAAAATTCCATCATCATCACCGATTAACTCATAGAAGTCTTCAGCAGTTCTTTTATCATGAGGATCTACTTCAAATCTTGCAACTCTGTTAAGTCCAACAGGTCCAACGAAGTCAGGTCTCATTAATTTTGTACCACAAGAAGCAACACAAATACCACACTCAATACATCTATCTAATTCAAATGTTTGGTCAGCAATATCTGGATCAATTCTTTCTTCTAATTTAGTGATATCATTTTCTTCACCATTATCAACAATCCAAGATTCAACTCTTTTTGACATTGCATCCATCCATTTACCAGTATTAACTGATAAATCTTTGATTAATTCAAATGCTGGCATTGGCATTAATTGTAATGTACCTTCTGGGTAGTTTGCAATTAGTGTTCTACAAGCAAGTGCTGGTTTACCATTTACTACCATTCCACAAGAACCACAGATTCCTGCTCTACAAACGAAGTCAAAAGATAAATCTGGATCATACTCTTCTCTAATTTTCATTAAAGCAATAAAAAGAGTCATCCCTGGAGTTTCTTCTAATTTATAATCAACGAAGTGAGGTTTTGAAACCTTACTTCTTGGATTAAATTTAAGAACTGATATAGTTATTTCTCTACCTTTTTCAATACTCATTATAAATCTCCTGCTCTTTCGTTTTTCTCTCTATAGTTCATTGGTAAATCAAATGGCATTAATGCATCTTGAATTTCATGTCTATCTTTACCTTCTGCTTGCATTTTCTCAGTAATCTCATCAACTTCTGCTTGTCTTTTTTCAGATAATTCATGCTCAATAATCATACCCTTAGCACCATAACCTCTAAATGCTGGAGGCATTTCCATAGTCATAATATCTAATGCTTCATATGTTACTGTTGGTTGAGTTGCATTTGCATCTGGCCAAGAAGTAAGTGTTCTATTTAACCAGTTTGCATCATCTCTTTTTAAGAAGTCTTCTCTGTAGTGAGCACCTCTTGATTCAGTTCTTTCTCTTCCACCTTTAGCAACACAAAGTGCAACTTTAAGCATTCTTGGAACTCTATATGCTTCTTCTAATTCAGGGTTACCAACTCTTTCTTTAGATTTAACATTGATTTGTTTAGTTTTCTTTAATAAGTCTTCTAATTCATCAACTGCTTCAGAAAGTCCAGTTCCATCTCTAAAGATACCAACTTTTTGATCCATTAGGTTTTGCATTCTGTTTTTGATTCTGAAAATATCTTCAGTACCATTGTATGCTAAAATTTCATCAATGTATTTATCTTGAATATCTAAGAATTTTTGAACAGTTTTTGTACCAATTGTAACATCATTAGCTAAACAGTAATCAGCAAAGTAGTTACCAATAATCATACCAGCAACAACTGTTTCAGATACTGAGTTTCCACCAAGTCTGTTAAATCCGTGCATATCCCAACAAGCAGCTTCACCACATGCGAATAAACCATTTAAGTTTTGAGATTCACCAGTTGGTTTAGTTCTAATTCCACCCATAGAGTAATGTTGCATAGGAAGAACTGGAGCCCAACCTTTTTTACCCTCATCAGCAGGATCAATACCATTAAAGATTTGACAAATTTCTTGAACATCTCTTAAGTTCTTTTCAATATGTTCTCTACCTAAAATAGAAATATCTAACCAAATGTGATCACCATATGGAGAAGGTACACCTTTACCATTTCTAATGTGCTCAATCATTCTTCTTGAAACAACGTCTCTTGAAGCAAGTTCTTTCTTTTCTGGTTCGTAATCTGGCATAAATCTATGACCATCAACGTCTCTTAAGATTCCACCATCACCTCTACAACCTTCAGTTAATAAAATCCCTGATGGTACGATTGGTGTTGGGTGGAATTGTACAGCTTCCATATTTCCTAAAGTTGCAATTCCAGTTTCAAGTGCAATAGCAGCACCGATACCTTCACAAATTACAGCATTAGTAGTTTGTTTAAATACTCTTCCGTATCCACCAGTTGCGATACAAGTACCTTTTGCAACATAAGCTTCTAATTCACCAGTAATTAAATCTCTTACGATTGCTCCATAACATCTTCCATCTTCATGGATTAATGATAAAGCTTCTTTTCTATCTCTAATATCAACGTCATGTTTTAATGCTTCATTAGCCACACCAAATAACATAGTATGTCCAGTTGCATCAGCTGTATAACATGTTCTCCATTTTTTAGTACCACCAAAGTCTCTAGACATAATTAAACCATGTCTATCAGCATCTTCAGTAATAGTAGTTTTCTTAGCATTGATTACAGCTTCTCTTGAACCTTCTCTAACTCTAGTCCAAGGCACACCCCATCCTGCTAATTCTCTAATTGCTTTTGGTGCAGTATGTACGAACATTCTTGCAACTTCTTGATCACATCCCCAGTCAGAACCTTTTACAGTATCAGCAAAGTGTAAATCTTCATTATCACCATCAGACATTTTAGAGTTACCTAAAGATGCTTGCATACCACCTTGTGCAGCAGCACTGTGAGATCTTTTAACAGGTACTAAAGATAATACTACTGTATTTAAACCTTTTTTTTGTGCAGCAACTGCAGCTCTTAGACCTGCAAGTCCTCCACCAATAACTAATGCATCACAGTAATTAATTTTCATTATGCAATTCCTCCAACAGTTTTGTTTGTTAATTTATATTCCATTATTTGAGCAGTTGGTACATATTTTTCACCAGCTTTATCAGCGTGCTCGATACCAATTTTCATATATGCAACTAAAGTAGCAAAACCTAATGCAAGGAAGAATATTGTTAATGCCCATTTAACTTGTTTTAATTTTTTTCTAGTTTCTCTTGGATTTTCTCCATCAAACCATCCCCATTTAACACATAATCTATATAGACCAATTGTTCCATGGAACTCAACTGCTAATAATAAAAGAATGTATAACGGCCACATCCACTCAGACCAAATTCTATCTGCACTTGCGTAAGGACCAATATCTGCTGAGTTTGTCATAATAATATATAAATGAACAGAACCTAAGAAGAACATTACAAAACCAGTAAATGCTTGTGTAATCCATAGTTTTGTATCATCATGATTCATACTTTTAGAATGAGCTCTCATAACTTGATACTGTTTAAAGTTACCTGGTAATTTTCTCATACCTAAACCAGCATGTGTGATAAACACAATGAAAATTATTGCAGCAAAAATAGTAACTAATAATGGATTACCACCTTCAAAAATAAAACTTCCCTCTAAAAGTTTCGTAACTGTATACATGAAGTCTTTAGATACTAATATCGAAGATACTAATAACATATGTCCCCACATAAATAATGCTAAGAAACCACCTGTCGCACTTTGAAGGTAATCAAGTTTAGCTGGTAATCTACTCTTTTTTCCCTCAACTGTTTTCCCTAAATAACCTTCTATTAGGTCACTCATATTTTATCCTTTCTTATGCTTAAGATTATTTGATTAATAGCGTGATAATAGCTTAAGTGAGCTTTGCTTTTGTTTATAATTTATATTATATATTTGTATATGAAGTATTACTAAGAGTAAAAGATGATAGTTCTAAAGCCCAAGTAACGGGCTTTAATTATAAAATTTGCTTTAGAAAAAATTTATTTCATTATTAAAAAAATGTTACTTATTAACACATATTATTTTAAAAATAATGATTGAACTGCTGTTTGTGTTAGGATAATAATTTCATCAATATTCATAGCTGGAATAAAGAATACAATAGCTGAGCCAACTCCACCTAAAATTGTTAATATTGCAACAAATGCAATAGCATATGTTGAAACTCTTCTATCATTAAATTCAACAGATATACACTCATCTTTAGTAGGGTAAAAATACATTACTGCAATTAGTTTAAAGTAATAGTAAATTGATACGATAGTAGCTAATACTGCTAATATTGTAAGTTCTGTATAACCTGCGTTTATTGCTTCTGTAAATACATAAAATTTACCAATAAAACCAATTGTTGAAGGAATTCCTGCAAGTGAGAATAAAAATATAGTCATCATTGCAGCTAAAAATGGTCTTTCTTTTGCTAAACCTTTAAAGTCATCATATGTAACTCTTACATTAGTTTCTGAAATAATATGAGAAGCTAAACCAAATGCTCCAAGTGCAGAGAAAAGATAAGCAATTAAATAAAACATAGTTGCATATGCAGAATCAATATTTATAACTTCACCATCTTTATAAGATAAAGCTATAAATGCTAATAATAAATATCCTGTATGAACAATAGATGATGCTGCTAACATTCTTTTTACAATATTTTGAGTTATAGCTAACCATGTTCCAAATACTAAAGTAAATACAATAATTACTGAAATAATAGTATCCCAAAAATCAATAATAGGAGCTAGGTCTTGTAATATTGCACGCATAAAGAATGAGAATATCGCAATTTTAAATGTTGATGCCATATATGCAGTAATAACCATAGGTGCACCTCTATATACATCAAGAACCCATGATTGAAATGGAAATGCTGCAATTTTGAAAAGGAAAGTAAATAAGATTAAAGTTAATCCAATATAAACTAAAATCATATCATCACCACTATGAGTTGTAATATATGTTCCTATTTCACTTAAATTTGTAGTTGCAGTTGCACCATAAACTAAAACAACACCTAATAAATAAAATGCTCCAATAAATGAACCTAATACTAAGTATTTAAATATTGCTTCAACTCTTTTAGAATTTTCAGTATTAAAACCAACCATAATATAAACAGCAAATGAGGCAATTTCAAGTGCAATATAAGCAGTTACAAGTTCATTTGCATGAGCTAATAACATCATTCCAAATAGTGCAAAAAGTAAAATTGAGAAAAATTCACCTTTAAAATATGATCTATGTTGAAAATAGTGTTCACCTATTAATAAAGTTAATATAGTTCCTAAAATAAGTAATATATTAAAGAAATTTGAGAAAGTATCAAATATTAATACATTATTTATAAGATCATTAAATGGTCGTACAGAATAAGATTCTGTAAAATCTGCTAATGAAAATCCTAAGGCAATAAATAAAAATATTGTTGCTATAACAATAAAGTTTTTAACTGTAAACTTTTCATACATACTCATAAACATAAGTACAAGTGCACCAATAAGTACAGTTAATGCTGGAATTAAATAGAAAAATTCACTCATTTTGTAGCTCCAATATGTAAGATGTCATTTATATAATGTGTAACAGTAGGCTCAAATTTATTAATAAAAATATCTGGATATAAACCCATTAAAAATACTAAAATAACCCATGGAGCTAATCCAATAATTTCTTTAATTTTTAAATCTCTCATTATTAAAGTACTTGAACCTTCTGGTCTATCTTGTAATATTGCTCTTTGAAACATCCATAACATATAAGATGCACCAATAACAACTGTTGTTGCCGAGATATATCCAAGAGTATGATTGAATTCATATATACCAAAAATAATTAATAATTCTGATACGAATCCATTTGTTCCAGGTAATCCAACATTTGCAAATAACATAATGGCAAAAATAAAAGTTAAAATTGGAGCTTGTTTTGCAATTCCACCTAAATCTTTAATAGTTTTAAATCCTGTTTCTTCATGAATTAAACCAATTAATAAAAATAAAGCACCAGTTGCAATAGCATGTGCAATTATTAAATATAATGCACCATTTATTCCATACTCATTTAATGAGAAAATACCAGCAGCAATAAAACTTAAATGTGATGCTGATGAATATGCAAACATTCTTTTTATATCATCTTGCATAAGTGCAGCAATTCCAAAATATACAAGACCAAATAGTCCAATAGCTACAAAATAAACAGAAAATTCTATATAAATATCTGGGAAAATAGGAATCATAAATCTTACAATTGCATAAACTCCAAGTTTTGCCATAATAGAAGACAATAAAAATACAGCACCAGTTGGTGCATTTTTATATGTTTCCATAATCCATGTATGTAGAGGGAAAATTGGAATTTTAATAGCAAATGCAGCTAGGAACCCTAAAAATAACCATACTTTTGTTGAATACTCTATTGTAGTTATTTTCATTAATTCATTATATGCAAATGACCATGTTCCAAATTCACTATGATAAGCAACACCTAAATATAAAATTGCAATAAACATTAATAATGAACCAAGCATTGTATAAACAGTTACTTTAATAGTAGTTGCAACCTTATCTCCAAATCCATATGCACCTATCATTAAAAATACAGGTAAAAGCATAACTTCCCAAAAGAAGTAGAATAAAACAATATCAAGTGAAAGTAAGGTACCTGTAACACCTGTTTGAACTAATAACATATTAATCCAATAACCTTTTGTTCTACCTTCCCATAATAGTAAATATGAAGTAGGAATTAAAATAGCAATCATCATTAAAATTGTTAATGAAAAACCATCTAAACCAAGATAATAGTTAATACCATATGTTTCAATCCAAGGTACATTTGTAACAAATTGCATACCAGCACTTGGTTGGAACTCAATATAGATTTTTAATACTAAAGCTAAAATTACAGTAGTAGTTAAAAATGCAATATTTCTAATTGTATTTACATCTCTTGTTGTAATCATTAAACCAAATGCAACAATCGCAGGTAAAAATATAATAAATGAAAGAATATCTGAACTCATACTATAATCCTAATGTAATATATATATAAACAAATACGCATGTCATACCAATTAGCATAAATGCTGCGTAAAATCTAACATTTGCATTTTGAAGCATTGCGACTTTTTTACCTAAGTTTATAAAATTACTTGATGTGTTCATAATAAATCCATCAATAATCTTATCATCAAGTACTTTATCTATAAATGTAGATAGTTTTTTTGATGATTTAACAAATAAAACATCATAAAGTTCATCTATATAGAATTTATTTCCAATTAATCCAATTTCTTCTTCTGGTTTTGATATATCAAAGTTAGCATATTTCTTATATGCTACGTAAATACCAGCTGATGCAACAAGAATTGAAGCTATCATTAAAATATATTCAGTTGAATGACTTAAGTGAATAGTTTTAGAATTTAATTGATTTAACCATGTATCAACTAAATGCTCACCTCCAAATACTGCTGGATAGTTTAAGAATCCTGCACCAATTGCACCAATTGCTAAAATTACAAGTGGTAGTGTAATTGTTTTAGACGTATAAACATATTTTCCCGATGATTTAGTTGGTGCAATAAAAACAATAAAGTACATTCTAAACATATAAAATGCAGTTAAAAATGCTGTAAACATTGCAATAGCCCAAATTAAATATTGACCTTCTTGAAATGCTGCGGCTAAAATTGCATCTTTTGAAAAGAATCCTGAAAATGGAGGAATACCTGAAATTGCAATAACACCAATTAAAAAAGTTATTGCAATAATTGGTAATGATGCTCTATGCTGAGCAATTTTAAAGATATTTTGTTCATGATGTAATGCCATTATAACTCCACCTGCACCCATGAATAACATTGCTTTAAAGAATGCATGAGTAAATACGTGAAATAGACCAGTTGAGTAAAAACCAAGTCCAACTGCAATAAACATATATCCTAATTGACTCATTGTAGAGTATGCAAGAATCTTTTTAATATCAGTTTGTTTTGTTGCAATAATTGCAGCAAATAATGCAGAAAAAGCACCAATATATGCTATAAATAGTCCAATTTCTTCAAGTCCTGAATATAAGAAGTGAAATCTTGCAACCATATATACACCAGCTGTTACCATAGTAGCAGCATGAATTAAAGCTGAAATTGGAGTAGGTCCTGCCATTGCATCAGGAAGCCATACATATAAAGGAATTTGTGCTGATTTTCCCATAGCTCCAATAAATAGTAAGAAGCCAGAAAGTAGTAATAAATCAGAAGAGGCATTTGATAAATTTGCTTCAATAGAAGTAAAAGATAAATCAACTTCTCCTAAAGCAAAAAATAGAGTTACAACACCAAGTAAAAAACCAAAATCTCCAACTCTATTTGCAATAAAAGCTTTATTTGCAGCAATTACATTTTGTGCATTTCCATAATAGAATTTAATTAAAAGGTATGAACAAACTCCAACACCTTCCCAACCAATAAAAAGAATAATTGGATTATCAGCTAATACTAAAATCAACATAGAAGCTAAGAAAAGATTGAAATAAGCAAAGAATTTACCAAAACCTTTATCACCTCTCATATATCCAATAGCATAAATATGAATTAACCAACCAACAAAAGTTACGAACATTGTCATAAAAATTGATAAATTATCTGCTAATAAACCCATATTTATATTTAGTTTATCAATACTTAACCATGTGAATAACTCTTGTTTAAAAATTATTCCTTCTTCATTCATTCTTAAAAATAAATATAGTGTTATTAAAAATGAAATTAAAGGTGTTCCTGTTCCAATTATAGAAAAAACTAAATCAGAAACTTTTTCTTTTTTAATATGATAAAAATAAAATCCAGCATTTAAAACAGCACCAAGTAAAGGAGCTAAAATAATCCATACTAACAAGTTAGAATTCATGATTTTTCTCCTTGTGTTAATGTTGTAAAGATATCTGTATCAAGAGATTTTCTAGACCTAAATAAAAGAATAATTACAGATAAGAATATTGCAGCTTCAGCAGCAGCAATTGCAATAACCATAACAGTAACAACTTGTGGATCCATATTAAAATGATATCTTGCAAATGTAACTAAAAATAAGTTAACACCATTTAGCATCATTTCAATTGACATATATATAACAAAGATATTTCTTCTTGCTATTACTCCAATTGCTCCAATAGAAAAAAGCATCATTGCTACAAAGGCATAAGATGTTAATGAAATCATTATTGTTCTCCTGCTTTTTTTATTTTAGAAGTTCTTTTTTTAGCAAGAACAACTGATCCTATTAATGCAACTAAAAGTAAAATTGAGATTAATTCAAAAGCAACTAACCAATTATTATATAGTTGCATACCAATTGGTTTTATTCCACCAAAATCACCTTCTGTTATTGTTAAATCTTTTGCAGGTAATTTTGAAACTGCTTTTAGAATTAAAACATTTAAAGGAATCATAATAACTGCACCTAATGCAATTAATTTGAATTTTTTAGGCTCTTTTGGTAAATCTTCTTCTCTAATATTTAAGAACATTAAAATAAATAAAATCAAAGTCATAATAGCACCAGCATAGACAATAATTTGAACTAAAAAAAGGAAAGTTGCATTTAATAAAGCAAACATTCCTGCAACACTTAACATAGAAATTAATACACCTAATGCGCTATACATTGGATTTGCATAAACTATCATAGCTATTGCACCTGAAATTGCTAAAAAAGACAGTGCTATAAAAAGTAAATCAGTCATCGTTCAAATCCTTTGATCTTTCATTTGCCATTAAAGCTTTTTTATCTAAAACAAACTCTTCTCTAGTTCCACCTGTTAAAGAAAATATTCCTGTATCCATTCTAATTGCATCACATGGACAAGCTTCTACGCAGTATCCACAAAATACACACTCTAATAAATCTATTTTAAACTCTTTTGGTCTTTTTTCATCAACACCATCAAATCGCTCTTGCGCTTCAATAAAAATACACTCAGCAGGACAAGCCGTTGCACACATAAAACAAGCAACACATTTTTCACTACCATCATCATGTTTTGTTAGTCTGTGAACACCTCTATATCTTTCATTAAGATCATTTGGCTGAACTTCTGGATATTGCATTGTTTTTAAATTGTTTACATCTTTTATATTTTTTACAAAATGTTTAAAAGTTGTTTTCATTCCACCTGCAATTGCTGGTAAAAAAAGTTTGTCTTTAAAAGAATTACCATGTCTTTTTACTACTTTAATTCCCATCTTAACTTCCTTGTACTACGATAAATGTAGCTGTTACAACTATGTTTAATAGTGCTAATGGTAATAATACTTTCCAACCTAACATCTGTAATTGGTCATATCTAAATCTTAATACTGTCCATCTAACCCAAATATATACAAATGCCATCATAAAAAATTTAACTAAAAATGTTCCAATTTGAAGAACGGCTGTTGCAATATTTACTCCATTACTACCAAGTCCTGTTGTAAGAAATAATACTAATAAAGCTACTACAACAAAAGCAATTAATGAAAATGCAATTGTTAATATCTTTGTTTCTTTATCTCTTGATGTATCAGAATCTTTTGATCTGTTATTTTTCTTCATCCATTTTACAAAGAAAAATACTTTTAATGGTAATAAAACAATAATAGCCATCATAATATAGTTCATATTTGATTGAACTTCTGCTGTACTTAACCATGGAATTTGATAACCACCAAAAAATAAAGTTACAATAATTGCAGCAGAAGCACTCATAGCAGCATATTCGCCAACTTGGAAAAGTCCAAATCTCATTGCTGAATACTCTGTATGATAACCAGCAACAATTTCTGATTCACCTTCTGCTATATCAAATGGTGCTCTATTTGTTTCAGCAAATGAACAAACTATAAATATAATTGCAGCGATTGGTTGAATAAAAATTCCCCACATTGGAATTATTCCAAAAAATGTACCTTGTTGTGCATTTACAATATCTGTTAAGTGAATTGAACCATATGATAAAATCATTGAAATAACTGCTAGAACCATTGCCGCTTCATAAGAAATAACTTGTGCTGCTGCTCTAATTGAACCTAATAAACCATATTTACTATTAGAAGAGTAACCTCCTAAAATAATTCCATAAATTGATAAACCAGCAAATGCTAAAAACCACATAATTCCAAGTTCATTTGGAACAGCTTGCATAATATGAGCTTTTCCATCAATTACTAAATTATCAGCAAAAGGAATAGTTGCAAATGTTAAAAATGAACATATAAAAACTAATGCAGGTGCAATAGAAAATAAAAATTTATATTTTATATGTGCAGGTGTAAAGTCTTCTTTAAAAATAAGTTTTAACATATCTGCAAAACTTTGAATTAATCCACCAAGTCTTAAAGGCCCAATATTACATCTATTAGGGCCTGTTCTATCTTGCATAAAAGCAGAAATTCTTCTTTCCCACCAAACAAAAAGTGGAGTAAGTCCAACTGCTAAAAATGCAGCTAAAGAGATGTTTATAATTAATATAGCTGTTGTTGAAGTACTCATAGAGTTCCTTTTTCAATCATTTCTTTTAGATTTTCAATTATAGATGTAATTGTTCCTAAAGGATTGTTTTTTTTCATCTTACTTACAACTTTTTGTTTAATACCATCAGTATTAATATATGTTCCTGATTTTTCATAAAAAGAGGAAATTGGTATAGCAATATTTGAATTTTCTATTGTTTTTGAATTAATATGACTAAACATTGAAATTACTTTTTTATCTTTTAATAAATCAATATTTTCTTCAAAATAGTTATTATCAATTATAATTACAAGTTTTGAATTTGTAAGCCAATTATTAAAGTCATCTTCATTTTCACTTATTTCAAGCTCTTTAAATGCTTTTCTATTAGCAGTTTTATCACTATTTCTTAAGTAAT
>NZ_JBGUES010000005.1:0-46074 GCF_041821165.1 Poseidonibacter sp.
AAACAAGGAGAATAAATGAAAAGATTAATTGGTAAATTAGGAGTAACATCTGTTATCCTAATTGCAATGAGTATGGGCGCTCACGCCTCGGAGAAAGTTTATAAGTTTAAAATGGCAACTACATGGGGAAAATCTGCAAGTCCTTTAATAGATACAGCTAATAATATGGCTAAAATTGCAGAAGAAATGTCAAACGGTAGAATTCAAATTAGAGTTGATTCATCAAATAAACATAAAGCACCTTTAGGTGTTCTTGATATGGTTAAAGGTGGACAATATGATATGGCTCATACTGCTTCTTATTATTGGAAAGGTAAGGATATAAACACTTTACCATTTACATCAATGCCTTTTGGGCTAACTGCACCTGAACAATATGCATGGTTTTACCACGGTGGTGGATTAGAACTAATGCAAAAAGTTTATTCAAAGCATGGAGTTTTATCATTTCCTGGTGGAAGTACTGGTGTTCAAATGGGAGGTTGGTTTAGAAAAGAAATCAATACTTTAGAAGACTTAAAAGGTCTTAAAATGAGAATTCCTGGATTTGCAGGTGAGATTATGGCAAAACTAGATGTTCAAGTTACAAACCTTGCACCTGGTGAATTGTATACTGCACTTGATAGAAATACAATTGATGCATTAGAATGGGTTGGTCCTGCAATGGATATCAAAATGGGATTCCATAAAATTGCACCTTATTATTATACTGGATGGCATGAACCTGCTTCTGAATTACAGTTTATAATTAATAAGAAGAAATTTAATAAACTACCAAAAGATTTACAACAAATTATGCTTGTTGCAATTAGAGTATCAGCATACGATATGTATATTCAAAATTATGATATGAGTGCTACTGCTTGGGATAAAATGAAAAAAGAACAAGCAAATATTAAAGTAAAAACATTTCCAAAAGTTGTAATGGATGCAATGAAAAAAGCAAATGCTGAACTTAGAACTGAAATGGGAAGCAATAATCCACTATTAAAAGAGATTTTAGATTCACAAGATGCTTATATGAAAAAAGCTAGAGAATGGACTAAAATGTCTGACTACTTATACTTAAAAGATAATATAGACAACTAAAATAAAGAGCTATTTTTAGCTCCTTATTTTATAGCTTAAAATCCATTTGGGTCAAAACCCATATCACTCATATCAAATCCCATATTAGCATCAAAACTTTGCATATTAGGATTAGTATAACCATTTTGTACTGATATATTTTGTAAATTCATAATATCACTTTTTGGATCAATATTTTGTGGACAAACCAAAGTACAAGCACTACATAAAGTACAATCCCAAATTCCATTTGTTTGAATAGAATCGATTATAGTAGTACTATTCATACTCTTTTTATCATTTACATATCTTAATGCTCTTGATAATGCAAAAGGCCCTAGAAAGCTCTTATTTACACTGTAAACTGGACAAGAACTATGACAAGAACTACAAAGAATACAATTACTTTGTACATCTATAAGATTTATATCATTTTGGCTTATTTCTATATCTTTATTTTCTTCAATAAATGCATTTGTATTTTTTAATAAGAATGTTTCATGTGAAACATCTACAACTAAATCACGAATAACTCTTGTATTTAAAATTGGCTCAATTAAATCATTATCATTAATTGTGGTCTTACAAGCGAGTTTTTCAACACCATTAACTCTTATTGCACAAGAACCACAAACACCACTTTTACATCCACATCTATAAGATAATGAATTGTCAATAGTAGTTTTGATTTCTATTAATGCTTGTAAAAGATTTGTATTTTTTACAAGATATTCTTTTTTACCTGAATTTTCATTATCATTCTTATTGAATCTTTTAATATTAATTTTCATATAAACTCTTAAAAAATAAATTGTCTTTATTGTTTTGTAAAAATGAAATACTTAGTTTTTCAAAGTTTTTATCTTCATTTTTATAGTCAGTTCTAAAATGTGAACCTCTACTCTCTTTTCTATTAATAGCAGAATTTACAACAAGATGTGATACATTTAAAATATTTAAAAACTCAATATACTCTACAAGATTTTTATTATATTCTTGTGATTTATCTGATATTCCCATTTTTTCTATTTTTGATTTTAACTCTTCTATATACTTATTTGCTTTATTTAATTTTTCTTCATCTCTAAATAAACCAACATTTTCAAATAAAATATGTGATAGATTTTCTTTTTCTTTATAAAAATCAATAGAATTTTCTTTTGTAAAAAGTGAAGAAATATACTCTTTTTGATTTAAGTACTCATGAGTATTCTTTATATCAAATTCATTCATTTCATTAGATTCTTTTGAAGCATTAAGTCCAGCTACTTTACCAAAAGTTACTATTTCAAGTAAAGAGTTTCCACCTAACCTATTTGCTCCATGAATTCCAGCTTGTGCAACTTCACCACAGGCATAAAGATTCTTTATATTTGTTTTACAATTAATATCAGTATTTATTCCACCCATTGTATAGTGAGCTGATGGATTAATTGGTAAAAGTTCATTTTCAAGTTTTATATTTGAAAACTCTAACGCTAATCTTCTTTCTTGAGGCATAAGTTTATTGATTTTCTCCAAACCTAAATGTCTCAAATCTAAAAAAACTTGTTCATTGTTTTGAATTTTTTCTTGTATTGCGCGAGCTACTTTATCTCTTGATTCAAGTTCATCAATAAACCTATTTTGATTTTGATCTAATAAATAACCGCCCTCTGCTCTTGAACTTTCACTAATTAAAATATTTGTATTTAGCAATGTTGTGGGATGAAATTGTACGAACTCCATATTAGACAAATGTACTCCTGCTTTATACGAAATAGCAATTCCATCTGCTGTATTTGAATATGAGTTTGTAGTATTATTTGAGAAGATTCCACCGTATCCACCACTTGCAATTATTACTGTTTTAGCAATAAACTCTTTTACTATACCACTTTGTATATCTAAGGCTATTATTCCAATACATTTATTATTTTGAATTATTAAACTTAGTAATAAATGTTCATTCTCAAACTTTATATTACACTTTATACATTGATCATAAAGTGTATGAAGAATCTTTAATCCTGTATAATCACTTGAATAACAAGTTCTTATTTTTTTTGTACCACCAAATTTTCTTTGTGCAAATTTATTCTCTTTATCCCTATTAAATGGCACTCCTATACTATCAAGCCATTTAATTGTATCTTTAGCATTTTGGCACATATACTTTATATTCTCTTTATATGCTAAATTTTTTGAAGCTTTATATGTATCATCTATATGCGTATCTATACTATCATTATCATCATAGATAACTGCATTTATCCCACCTTGTGCTTGTACAGTTTGTGAATGTGTTGGATATGTTTTTGATATAACAAGAACATTTGAGCCATTTTCTTTTGCATTTATTGCAGCTGTTAGTCCAGCAGCTCCTGAACCAATAATTAGTACATCAATCATATTAATCCCAAAACTCTTTTAAAGGTTCTTTTTTTTCATCAAGTAAATTTGTATCTAGATTTATCTCTAGTTCTTCAATCTTTTTTAAAGCACTTTCATAATCGTCATCACTATTATTTTGACTATTGTTTTGAGTTTTATTCTCTTCTTTAACTACATCATTATTTATACTTGCAGTATCTTTAGTACTTTTATTTTCACTTTTTAAACTATTTTCTTTTAGTTCTAAGTACTCTGCAATTAACTGTTCATATTTATTAAAATCTAATAACATAAAACTAGGCTTACCATCTCTTAATATAACAGCTTTTTCTATTTGGTCTTTTTGAAGTTTATCAAATATCATTTTACTTTTTCTAATTAACTCTGTAGATGAAAACATTTCATTCGATGTATACTGTAACAAACTCATATTCTAACTCCTATACGTATTGTAGTTTGTATTATATCATACATTTTATTTTTAATAATAAGAAAATTATCTATTAAGTAAATAATTTTTTTAATTTGTTAGATGTATCCTAGATATTAATTTATCTACTACAAAATAGAGTTTTATAAAAAATTATATATTTATTAACTAAATAAAAAAGCAAATATTAATATATAAAAATTTATGTATAAAATTACTAACTAGATTTGAGTTTTATTTTTATGATTGTATTTATATTTTTAACTTGTTTTGTTAAGAATTTTTTTAAAGATTGAGATTTAAATACAAATATTTTTATGTATAAAAGAACATAAAAATATTTGTTTTAATTTATTTTGAGAAGATTTGTTCTGCCCATTCAGTAATTGGCCCTCTAAGAACTTTTTGAAGTCTAATAGCAAATGTATTAACTAATTCATTTTCGTCCTTTGTAGACTTTAATAGAGTTGTTAATGCATTAGTATATTTATTTACATAGAAGTTATCTATTTGTTTATTTGAACCAAGTACTACAACCTTACAAGTATTGTCAATTCTTGATAATACCATTTGCATTGTTTTATTTGACATATTTTGAGCTTCATCAATAATTATAAATGAGTTAGATAGCGTTCTTCCTCTCATTTCCCCTACCCACATAGTTTCAATACCATAATTCGTAATCATATCTTCAATTTTAGCATTAACTTCTGCATCATCAAGTTCTGGGATTTTATCTATATTCTTTTTATTACTTCTTTTCTTATAGTCAGTTCTGATTATATAATCTAAACTATCCATTAATGGGTGATTATATATTCTAAACTTCTCTTCAAATCCTGGTAAGTACCCAATATCTTCACCTTTATCTAAAGACTCAATTGAGTTTCTAATATAAATGATTTTTTGATACTCTTTTCTTCTTACTAATTTTAATGCAGCACTTAATGCAAGAAGTGTTTTACCAGAACCTGCTTTTGCTTCAACAATCAAAACATTGTAAAAATATGATAAAAGTGCATTTGAAAAAAATAGTTGTTCTTTATTAAGGGGCGTTATTATTTGATTTCTTACTTCACCTTCATCTAAAAGTTCAATTCTACTGTTTTTAATATTAGCTAATATTACTTGATCTGAATCTATTACATTAAAACAATAAGAGTAGTTATATGATTTATACTCTTTATCATACTTTATTATGTCTTGATTATTAAGATTTTCAAGCTCATCAAATTCTACATCTATTTCTTTTATAAACTCGTATTTAAAGTCGTCTCTACTAGATCCAGTTAGACATTCAGTTTTTATATCAAGTGAAATAGCTCTTGTTCTTGCCATTATATCTTGAGATAAAAATTCTACATTTTTTTTATAATATGAATTTGCAAAAGTAGCAATTTCTAATATTTTTCTATCATTGATTATATTTAATGATACATTTTTTGTATTGATATTATATTCATCTTTTGAAATAATATCGATTATTGAATTTTGTTCATTGTTAATGATTAATCTAATAATCTTATATGAATCAATAGCAATAGAGTTTTTTATCGTAGAATTTTCTAAGATTCTTGCAAACTCTCTTGCTTGAAAGTTTATTTCATCAAAACCAGATTTTTTACTATCAATTTCATCGAGAACAGTTTCTGGAAGAATAATTAAATTCTTTGCATCATCTGCTAAAGTAAATATATTTTTTGCATCTTCTAATAAGATATTTGTGTCTAAAACATAATATTTTTCAAAATCCATTATTTTTCTCCTTTAACTTGCATAATTTTGTAAGAAATAAATGCAAATAATGCAATTGTTAATAATGTAAATAAAATAGAAAAAGTTTTAGTTATTACATAAGCAACTATTAAAATTGCTAACATTGTTGGTATTTCATTATACATTCTAAAGAATTTACCTGATTTCTTGCAAGTATCATTTTGTAATTGTAATCTATATTTTTCAAGTGAAAAAGAGTATGCAATTAAAAAAACTAGTACAGTTAATTTAGCATGCATCCAACCACCTGTACTAGGTGATAAAATATCTGAATTAAGATATAACATTAAAGCACCACTAATAATTGTTGCCCACATAGCTGGTGCTCCAATATATTTGTATATTTTGTATTCTTGTATTTTAATGATTTCCACAAACTCTTTTTTATCTATATTTTCAACATGATAAACAAATAACCTTGGTAAATAAAATAACATTGCCATCCACGACATAACAGCCATTATATGAAAAGTTAGTATCCAAGTATAATATTCCATTCTTAACCTTTGTATTTAATTTTATTTAGCCATTCATTTAGAGTTTTTTCAAAACCGATATTATTACTCTCATAAAGAGATAAGTTTTTACTTAAGTATTCTTGTTCAACATAACCACCAAAATCATGCGGATATAAGTAGCCTATATGCTGTGAATCCAAGTGTTTAGGGATATCTAGTATTAAACCCTCTTTTACAGTTTGTAGGGCCTTATTTATACCTTTATATGCTGAGTTTGATTTAGGAGATGAAGCTAGATATATAATACATTGACCTAAGATAATTCTAGATTCTGGATAACCTATTTTATTACAAGCACTCATTGTACTTACTGCCAAATTTAAAGCATTAGGATTAGCATTTCCAATATCTTCACTTGCAAATATAACTAATCTTCTTGTAATAAAATCTACACTCTCTCCACCATTTATTAATCTACTTAAATAGTATAAAGCAGCATCAACGTTTGAGCCTCTTATAGATTTTATCATTGCACTTGCTAAATCATAATGAGTATCAGAAGATGATACTCCATCTCCAATAACATTTTCTCTTAACTCTTTTAATAAAGATGTAGTTATATTATTAGATACTTTATATGAAAAATTTAAAAGTGTAAGCATTGCTCTTGCATCACCAGAACTTGAATTTATTAAATACTCTTTAGCATCATCTTCAATAGTTATATCAATATCTTTAAATGCTATATTAAGTATTTTTATCATTTCTGCTTTTGTAAAAGCTTTAAACTCATAAGTAAAAGATCTTGATCTAATAGCACTTGTTAATGTAAAAAATGGATTTTCTGTACTTGCTCCAATTATAATTGCAGAGTAACTTTCCATAATTGGTAATAAAACTTCTTGTTGATTTTTTGATAATCTATGTACTTCATCAATAAATATTAAAGGTTTAATTAAAGCATTTTTATATCTATCAAATACTTTACGTAACTCTTCAATCTTTAAACTTGTTGCATTAAAATAGTAGTAATCTGTATCAATCTCTTTTGCAATAATTTTTGCTAGTGTAGTTTTTCCAGTACCAGGTTTTCCATAGAAAAATAAATGAGGTATATCTTTTTGTTTGATTAGTTTGTAAAGAGCTTTGTCTTTTGAAATTATGTGAGATTGACCAACAAAATTATCTAAATTTGTTGGTCTAAGTTTACTTGCTAAATCAAGCATCTTCATTCATGAAGATTTTTAGATTTTTGTATTCTTCTCTTGTTAGATATCTACTTTTTCCAGTTGGTAAGTTATTTAAAGATATTCCACCAAAATCTAATCTTTTTAAATCTAATACATCAAGTCCAAAGTGAGCAAAGAATCTTCTTAACTCTCTATTTTTACCTTCTGTAATTGCAACTTTGATTTTTGAAAATTTCTCATTATTTGTAAGAATATTATATCCTGAAAATGGTGAGAACTTCATTGATTTAATTTTACTATTTTTAAATGCTCCATCACTTGCATCTTGTAGCTCTAAACCATTTTGCATAGCAGCTTCTACTTGTTTAGTGATTTGACCATTTACTTTAATCTTATAAACTCTTTCTAGTTTAGAATGAGTTAATGCATCAATTACATCAACACTATCAGATAAAAGTAGTAAACCTTCACTAGCATAATCAAGTCTACCAGCTGACATAAAGTGTTTATATTTAGCATCTAAAGTATCATAAATTGTTTTTCTACCTTGAGGATCTTTCTTAGAAACGATTTCACCTTTTGGTTTATTGTAAACAATAACTGTAACAATTTTATCTTTATCTTCTTTTATTCTTGACTTGTTTACATAAACTTCATCATTATTACTAACTTGTGTAGCTAAATTATCAACTACATTTCCATTAACTCTAACTTTACCCTCTTCTATTAATCTATCTGCTTCTCTTCTAGAATATTTACTATTATGAGAGATAAATTTATTAAGTCTTGTTCTTTCTATTGTTTCGTTTTTTTTCATTTTATACCAGCTTCTATTAAATCATGAATGTGTAATACACCAACTAGTTTATCATCTTCATCTGTTACGATTAATAATTGTATTTTATAATCTTCAACAATTTGTAATGCATCACTTGCTAGAAGATCTTTGTTTTTTAGTGTTTTAGGATTTTTACTTGCAATATCTTCAACTTTGCAATCAATTGAAAAGTCTTTATTCATTAAAGCTCTTCTTAAATCACCATCACTTAATAATGCAATTACTTTATCATTTTCATCAATAATAATTACACTTCCAAGTCTTCCTTCGCTCATTGTAACAATTGCATCTTTTAATTGTGTTTCACGTGAAACTATAGGAAGATTCTCTTTTCTTAGTAAGTCATCAACTTTTACAAAAAGTTTTTTACCTAAACTCCCACCAGGATGAAATGATGCAAAGTCTTCTCTTTGGAAATCTCTTTTTTTCATTAAACAAACAGCAAGAGCATCACCCATAGCCATAGTTAATGTTGTTGAAGAAGTTGGTGCAATATCTAAAGGACAAGCTTCTTTATCTACTGAAATATCAATAAATACATCTGCATAAGTTGCTAATGTTGAGTTAGGATTTTTTGCCATTGCAATTAATGGAATATTGAATCTTTTTAAATGAGGAAGAATTTGAACTAATTCTTCACTTTCACCTGAGTAAGAGATACCTAATACAATATCATCTTTTCCAATCATTCCTAAGTCGCCATGCATAGCTTCTGTTGGATGTAAGAAAAATGAACTTGTACCTGTACTTGCTAAAGTTGCAGCAATTTTTGTACCTACAAGACCAGATTTTCCAACACCAGTAATGATTAATTTACCTTTTGAATTTATAATTAAATCTACAGTTTTTTCTACATCAAATGCAACCTTAGTGGCTGCATTTTCTAATTCTTTTGCTTCTGTTAAAAGAACCTCTTTAACTATTTCTTTAAAATTCATTTTTACTTCCTTATTGTACAAATATAGTTGGCACAATCATTGGATATTTTTTATATTTTCTGATACAGTGTTTTCTTACTGCTTTTCTTAATTCATCTTCTATCATTCTAGTATTTTTGAAAATACCTGGTTTTACATTTGCTAAGAAAGTTGTTAATAACTCTTCAATTTCTTTTGCAAAGAATCTGTCTTGTTGATCAGGAACTAAACCAAAAGATGTTACTTTTGGAGATTGTGCTAATGTTCTATCATCTTCGTTAATTTGAGCAACAACCATAACAACACCTTCGTTTGCCATTGTTTGTCTATCCATAACGATATCATCTGAAATTTTATGGTTTAATTGATTATCAATATAAACTTTTCCAGATTTAACTGTTTTAACTTTCTTTAAATATTTTGGTGTAACTTCAATTTGTTCACCAGAATTCATAATGTATAAGTTTCTTTCTAATACACCACATGAAATACCAGTTTGTCCATGTTTTAAGGCATGATTGTATTCACCATGTACTGGCATAAAGAATTTAGGTTTAACTAATCTTAACATTAACTTTTGTTCTTCTTGTGCTGCGTGTCCTGATACATGAATATCTGGATATTCTTGATATGCAACTTTTGCACCAGCTTTTAATAAATGGTTAATAATACCAGATACACTTCCTTCATTTCCAGGAATTGCTTTTGCTGATAATACAATTTGATCAGTTGGTTTAATTTTAATATGTCTATGCTCATGAATTGCCATTCTGTAAAGTGCAGACATTGCTTCACCTTGTGAACCAGTTGTAACAATTAAAACTTCTGAATCATTATATTTATTAACTTCATGTGCATCAATAAAAGAATCTTTTGGGAATTTAACATATCCAAGACCCATTGCTAAGTCTAAGTTTTTTTCCATTGATCTTCCAATTACACATACTTTTCTACCCGTAGCAATTCCTCTATCTATTGCTTGTGCAACTCTATGAATATTTGATGAGAATGTAGACATAATAACTCTACCTTTTGCACCTGCAAAAATTCTATCAAATGTTGGTCCTACAGTTTTTTCAGTTCTTGTAAATCCTGGTGAATGTGAATTAGTTGAATCAGATGTTAATAATAAAACACCTTTCTCCCCATAATAAGCAAGTCTATGTAAATCTGTTGGATATCCATCAATTGGAGTATGATCTATTTTAAAATCACCTGTATGAATCATTGTTCCAGCTTCTGTTGTAATAGCAATTGCTGATGAATCAATAATTGAGTGAGTAACGTGCATCCACTCTACTTCAAATTCACCTATTTTAATAGGAAGTCTTTTTTGAACAGCTCTAAAATATTTTCTATGCTCTCTCATTTTATGTTCATCAAATTTTGAACCAATCATTTCTAATGGTAAAGATGTCCCATAAACTGGAAATTGCATTTCTTTGAATAAATATGGCATTGCACCAATATGATCTTCATGTCCATGAGTAATAATAATAGCTTCGATTTTATGTTTGATTTCTCTAATATATGTGAAATCAGGAATTAAAATATCTACACCATGCATAGTTTCATCAGGGAAGTTCATACCAACATCAACAATAATTGCAGACTTTTCAGTCTCAATAACCATCATGTTTCCACCAATTTCACCTAATCCACCAAGTGGAGTAATTCTAATTTTTGCATTAGTATTTAGATTTAATTTATAGTGAGGGTTTAATCTGTCTTTATGAATTTTTTCATTAATTAAATGAGCTTTTTTTAAGTCACTTACCCAACCATCACCTTTTGAGTATTGAATTGGTTTTGGTTTTCTTTTTTTAAATGCCGCTTTCTTTTCTCCATTTTGTGCTGGTTTATTTTCAGCTTTCTTTGGAGTGTTATCTTCAGTATTTAAACCAGGTTTACTTGTTTCTTTTGTTTCAGCAGTTGTATTAGTAGGTTCATTAGTTACTTTTGTATCAACAACAGTCTCTTCTTTTCTAGTTTCTTCCATCTCTTACCTTTGTATACATTTGGCTATACAAAGATGAACTAACTTCATGAGGTCTAATATTATCACTAATTTCTAACTCTTGATATAAAGAAGATATAAATTCTTTACTTAGTATTGAAGATAAGTTTTTAGATAATTTCTTTCTAGGTTGTACAAAACACGCCTTTAGAAATTTGTTAAAATCTTTATCAATACTTTTGTTCATATCTTTTCTAATGTAAAGTATTGAAGACATAACTTTTGGAGCAGGATCAAAAGATTCAGGAGGTACATCAAACAGTATCCTAGATTCTAATGATATTAATTCACTAATTATTCCTAAAGATGAGAACTCTTTATCCTTTACTTTTGCAGTAAATTTTAAAGCTACTTCCTTTTGAACCATTACGATTATATTCTCACAATTGTCGTCTTCAAACGCTCTTAATATAATATTCGTTGCAATATAATATGGTAAATTTGCTATTAAATCGTATTTACCATCATGTAGACTTTTTTGTCTATCCCAAGCCTCTAAAACATCAGTGTGAATAAGTTTTAGTTTTTTGCTTTCTATTTCTATTGCAAATTTCGACTCTAAGATACCGATTAAATCAGTATCTACTTCATAAGCAGTCATCTCTTTGTACTTGACTATATTTTTGGTCAAATCACCTAATCCAGGCCCAATTTCTACCACGTAGTTACTGTTGTTGGGCATCGATTGGATGATTTTATCCAAAACTGTTGTATCTTTTAAAAAATTTTGTCCGAATTGTTTTTTTGCTTTTACTTTTTCCATAATTGGGATGAGTATATCTGCTTTTAACTTACAATTAGATAAGATATTAACTAATATTAATTAATAATAATTAAGGATTTTATTTGAGTAATTTCGCAAAAAGAATAATTCCATGCTTAGATGTTGATAACGGAAGAGTTGTAAAAGGTATAAATTTTGTAGGTCTTCGAGATGCAGGTGACCCTGTAGAGGTTGCTAAAAGATATAATAATGAAGGTGCTGATGAAATCACATTTTTAGATATTACTGCAAGCCATGAAAATAGAGGAACAATTGTAGATATAGTAAAAGAAGTTGCAAAAGAAGTTTTTATTCCATTAACTGTTGGTGGTGGAATTCGAAAACTTGAAGATATTTATGCTTTATTAAATGTTGGATGTGACAAAGTTTCTATTAATTCATCAGCTGTTACTAACCCTGATTTAATTAACGAAAGTGCTAAAAGATTTGGAAGTCAATGTATTGTTACAGCAATTGATGTTAAAAGAGTTGCAGATGGTTCTTACCATGTTTTTGTAAAAGGTGGAAGAGAAGATACAGGCTTAGATGCACTTGCTTGGGCAAAAGAAGTTTATGATAGAGGTGCTGGTGAAATTTTACTAACATCAATGGATACAGACGGTGCAAAAACTGGTTTTGAATTAAATATTACAGAACAAATCTCATCTCTTGTAGATATTCCTGTTATTGCATCAGGTGGTGCAGGAACAATGGAACATATAAAAGAAGCTTTTGAACATGGTGCTAGTGCTGCACTTGCTGCATCAATTTTTCACTTTAAAGAAATAGATATTATGGATTTAAAAAGATATTTACGAGCAAATAATATTCCAGTAAGGATATAAAAATGAAAAAGATTATTTTAACAGGGCTCCTTTGTTTATTACCAAGTGCCCTATTCTCTTATGAAGTAAGTTTTAATAAGAAGTTTACAACAACAGTTACACCTGATTTATTATCAACATACATAACTATAAGTATTGAGAATATGAATGAAAAATATATTAATGAAAATATTGAAAAATTTAACAATTATATAAAATCAAATAATACTGTAATAAAAAATAATGGTAGTTTTACTTTAAGTCCAAAACATAGATATCATAAAAATAAACAAGAATTTACAGGTTATGTTGGAACTTTAAGATATGAAGTTGAGTCAACACAAGCAAAAGAGTTAAATAAGTTTATGGATAAGTTAATAAAGATGAAAAACAATATTGACTTAAAAAAGATTGAATTAAATATTTCAAATATTTCATGGAAAACAAGTAGAAGTTTATATGAAACTAGTTTAGAAAAATTAAGACTTAGTACTATTTTATGGGTTGAATCATATTCAACATCATTATCAAAAGATCTTAATAAAACATGTACTATTAATAAAATAGATATAAATACAGTTCAAGGTATAAATCTAATGAGACATATGGATAATATCTCACCAGCTGTTAAAAAAAGTTATTTAGATGTAGCACCTGAAAACACACAACAAAATATTACTATAAATCCTACTTTTGTGTTGGAGTGTAAATGATAGTTTGTGCAGGAAGAAATGAAACATTTAAATTTGCTGAAACAATTGGTGTTGGACTAATTGAATCTGCAATTAATTTAACAAGAACATGTCTGTTTAATAAACCTGATTTTATCCTTTTTATAGGAACAGCAGGTTCTTATGGTAATCATAAGATATTTGATATTATTGAATCACGAAGAGCTTCAAATATAGAACTTTCTTTTTTAACAAATAGTTCTTATACTCCATTAGATAATGTATTAGAATCTGATAATAAAATGGTGAAAAATGATACTATTGTTAATTCATCAAATTATATATCAACAAATGAAGAATTAGCTAAAAAATATAATGAATATGGCATTGGAATTGAAAATATGGAGTACTTTTCAGTACTACAAGTAGCACGAGAATTTTCAATCCCAGTTGCTGGAATATTTATTGTAACTAACTATACGAATAAAAATGCTCATGATGATTTTATAAAAAATCATGAAGAAGCAATGAAAAAATTAACTACTTATCTATTAGATAAACAGATTATTAAATAATCAAAATAAAAAGAATTGGAAAAATTATGGCAAAAGCTGGAACACCATCAATATATGACTTTACTTTAGATGAATTAAAAGAGACTTTAAAACCTTCATTTAGAGCTAAACAAGTATATAACTGGTTATACAAAAAATATGTTACATCTTATGATGAGATGTTAAATATACCAAAAGATTTAAAAGAACAATTAATAAATAATTACCCTCTTGATGTAATGTCAATCTTAAAAAAAGAAGTTAGTACTGATGGAAGTATTAAATATTTATTTAAATTAAGAGATGGTTTAACTGTTGAAGCAGTACTTTTATTAATGAAAGATAAAAAAAGAAATGAAGAAGGTGTAATTGTTCGTAGTGAAAAATACACTGTTTGTATTTCATCTCAAGTTGGATGTAAAGTAGGTTGTACTTTCTGTTTAACTGCAAAAGGTGGCTTTGTAAGAAACCTTACAGTTGGTGAATATATTGCACAAATTGTAAATATTAAAAGAGATAATGACATTCCTGCTAATAAATCTGTAAATATAGTTTATATGGGAATGGGTGAACCTTTAGATAACTTCAAAAACTTTACAAAAGCTGTTGAAGTATTTTCAGAAGAAGAAGGTTTATCAATTAATAGAAGAAGACAAACTGTTTCAACATCTGGAATTGCATCTAAAATTGAAAAACTAGGTGAAATTGATTTAGGAATTCAACTTGCAATTTCATTACATGCTGTTGATGATGAATTAAGATCAGAATTAATTCCTATGAATAAAGCATATAATATTGCAACTATTATCGATGCAGTAAAAAAATTCCCAGTTGATACTAGAAAAAAAGTAATGTTTGAATACTTAGTTATTAAAAATAAAAATGACAGTATTGAAGCAGCACAAAAACTATTACAACTATTAAATGGTATTTCTGCAAAAGTAAACCTTATTTTCTTCAATCCATATCCAGGAACTGACTATGAAAGACCAGAAGTGGAAGATATGTTAAAGTTTAAAGATTATCTAAATGATAGAGGTTTAATTTGTACAATAAGAGAATCAAAAGGTATTGATATCTCAGCAGCTTGTGGGCAATTAAAAGAGAAGGATGCAAATGGGTTCGCTTGAGATAGTACTATTAGTATTTATAGCAACAGTTGCAATAGTAGCAGGAATAGGATTTTATATATCTAACAAAAAAGAAGAGGAGAAGTAATAAATGGCAATTACAAGATTTGCACCAAGTCCAACAGGATACCTACATATTGGAGGACTTAGAACTGCACTTTATAGTTATTTATGGGCAAGAAAAACAAACGGTGAATTTAAGTTAAGAATTGAAGATACAGATAATGCTAGAAATAATGAAGATGCTGTTAAAGCTATATTAGAAGCATTTACATGGGTAGGAATGCCAAGTGATTGTGAAATAGAGTACCAATCTAAAAGAGTAGATATTTATAAAAAATATATAAATCAACTTTTAGAAGAAGGTAAAGCATATAAGTGTTATATGAGTAGAGAAGAACTTGATGCGTTAAGAGCTGCACAAGAAGCTGCAAAAGAAAATCCAAGATATGATGGTACTTGGAGACCAGAAGATGGTAAAGTATTACCAGAAATTCCTGCTGATATTGAACCTGTTATTAGAATTAAAGCTCCATTAGAAGGTGCTATTACTTTTGAAGATGGTGTAAAAGGTTCAATGAAATTTGAAGCTAACCAAGTAGATGATTTTGTAATTGCACGTGCAAATGGAATGCCTATTTATAACTTTGTTGTTGCAATTGATGACCATTTAATGGGAATTACTGATGTATTAAGAGGTGATGATCACTTAACTAATACTCCAAAACAAATCGTAATTTATAATGCTTTAGGTTTTGAAGTTCCAAAATTCTACCATATGCCAATGATTAATAATCCTGCTGGGAAAAAACTATCTAAAAGAGATGGTGCTATGGATGTTATGCAATATAAAAGAGATGGATATTTACCTGAAGCACTTTTAAACTTCTTAGTAAGACTTGGTTGGTCAAATGGTGATCAAGAAGTATTCTCAATGGATCAAATGTTAGAATTATTTGATCCTAAAAATATTAATAAATCAGCATCTTCATATAATGCAGAAAAACTTTTATGGTTAAACTCTGAATATATAAAAGCTGTATCAAATGATAGATTAATTGAAGAATTAAAATTCTTTGATTTAGACTTATCAGATTATGCAAAAAGAATGGAAATTCTTGATTTAGGAAAACAAAGAGCTCAGACTTTATTAGAGTTAAAAACAGCTGTTACAACTATTCTTGATGTACCAACGCAATATGAAGCTAAGGGAACTAAGAAATTTGTAAAAGAAGATACTCCTGTATTTTTAAAAGAGTACTTAGAGGTTTTAGAAAAAAACAAAGATGATTTATATTCAGTTGATAATGTAGAAAATATTACAAAACCATTTATTGAAGAAAAAGGGTTAAAATTCCCTCAATTATTCCAACCAATTAGAATTGCCCTAACAGGTGGAACTCAAGCTCCTTCTGTTTATGATATTATCTCTATTTTAGGTTATGAAGAAACAGCAAATAGAATAAATAGCGCACTTGAATTAGGTTTTGGTAAAGAATAAGTCTTTTACTTGATTATTACTTAATAATAAGGCATAATAAACGCACTTATAAAAAAGGATAGACAAGATGAATATTTATGTAGGAAATTTATCATATAGAGTTGATGATAAAGATTTGGCAGAACTTTTTTCAAAGTTTGGATCTGTAAAAAGCGCAAAAGTTATTACTGATAGAGAAACTGGAAGATCAAAAGGTTTCGGATTTATTGAAATGGAAACTTCAATTGCAGGGAATGAAGCAATTGAAGCATTAAATGGTAAAGAATCAGAAGGTAGAACTTTAAGAGTTAATGAAGCAAAACCAAGAGAAGAAAGACCAAGAAGAGAATATTAATCTAAAAAGATTATAAAAATTTTAGGTACCACATGGTACCTAAAATGGTAACTATATTTTTATATTAAAACTTACATCACTTTAACTATTTTAAAACACAAATACATATATTTTGATTTTCAAAAATTATTACTTTTTTAAACTTTAGATTCACATTTTTTGAATATTTTTCATTCATTTATTGTGAATCTATAACTTTTACTTAAATCTACTACACACTAAATTCGTATATTTCCTTGTATAATAAATGTATAAACTAAAATCAAACCCAAAACCTTTATTTAAAAGGAACTATTATGGCAATTGAAAAAATAAATCTTAGTATTTCAGGAATGAGTTGTGTTAATTGTTCAAATGGTATAGAAAAAAACATAAATAAAATAGATGGTGTTTTAAAAGCAAAGGTAAATTTTGCTTCAAATGAAGGTGTATTTGAAATAGATACAAAACTTTATTCAAAAAAGCAATTATCCCAAGATATTCAAAAACTTGGATATAAGGTCATAGAAGATTTTTCAAATGTGCAAAAAGAACAGTTACTTAGTTTTAAGAAATTAAGAAATATGTTTATTGTTTCTATATCTATTACTTTACTTATTTTTGTTTTAGCCTTTTCTAATTTAATTCAAGATGAAATCAGTAAATATATAATGTTTTTTCTTGCTTCAATTGTACAGTTTTACTGTGGAGCTAGTTTTTATAAACTTTCATATAAATCAATTAAAAATAAAAACTATGATATGAATGTATTAGTAGCCTTAGGTACAAGTGCTGCTTATTTTTATTCTACTTTTGTTGTATTTTTTCCTTTTTTATTTCCAGAACACTTAAGATTTATGTACTTTGATGGTGCTGTTGTAATTATAAGTTTTGTTTTATTAGGACGGTACTTAGAAGAAAACTCAAAACAAAAAGCAAGTGGTTTTTTAAAAAAACTTATGACTTTAGCTCCAACTTATGCAAACTTACTTTTAGAAAATAATGAAATAAAAAGTGTATTAACTTCTACTTTAAAAATTTCTGACAAAGTCATAATTAAAGCAGGTGAAAAAATTCCTTCAGATGGAATTATTTTAAAAGGAAATGCAGATATTGATGCTTCAATGATAACAGGTGAATCATTACCGGTGTTTAAAGATGTATCAGATGAAGTACTTCTTGGAACTTTAAATACAAATGGTGTAATTACCGTAAAAGTTACAAAAGAATCTGAAGATACTACACTATCAAAAATAATTGAACTTTTAAAATCAGCTCAAGGTAAACAAATACCAATTAGTAGATTTGCAGATAAAATAGCAAATATTTTTGTTCCAAGTGTTATTATTATTTCAATTGTAACATTTATAGTTTGGGCTTTTTTTGTAGGAGATATTCAAGCTGCAATAATTGCAAGTATTAGTGTTTTGATTATTTCATGTCCTTGCGCATTAGGTCTTGCTACTCCAATTGCGATAGTTAGTTCTGTAAGCCGTGGTGCAAGTGAAGGGATATTAATTAAAAATCCTGAAATTTTAGAGCAAATAAAAGATATAAAATATGCCGTTTTTGATAAAACAGGAACATTAACTAAAGGAGAAATTACAGTATCAAAAACTGATATTTCTAGTTCTTACTTTTCATTGATTTTAGCTATTGAAAGATATAGTGAACACCCTATTTCAAAAGCAATAGTTAATTTTATAGAAGAAAAAGAAATCACTTCTAATTATGAGATTAAAGATATTGAAATTATTGCAGGTAAAGGAATAAAAGCAATTGTAGATAATGATGAAATACTTCTTGGAAATCAAAAATTACTAGATGAACATAAAGTAGAAATTGACTCTTTACATAAAAGTTTTTTTTCAAGTGAATTAGAAAACTCAAATGGCGTAATCTTAGTAGCTATTAATAAAAAATCAATAGGTTCTTTTAGTTTAGAAGATACAATAAAAGATGATGCGAAATCAGTTATAAAAGCTTTAAAAGAACTAAATATCGAAGCTATATTATTAACAGGTGATAATAAAATCACTGCTTCTAAAATAGCAAAAGAGCTAAATATTAATAGAGTATATAGCCAAACATTACCAAGTGAAAAATATGAAATAATTAAAGAGCTACAAAAAGAGCATAAAGTAATGTTTATAGGTGATGGAATAAATGATGCTCCATCTATTAAACAAGCCAATATTGGAATTACACTTAATTCAGGTGCTGATATTTCAAAAGATGCAGGGGATATTATTTTAGTTAATAATAAACTTCAATCTATTATAAAAAGTATTAATTTATCAATAGAAACAATGAAAGTAGTTAAACAAAATTTATTTTGGGCTTTTATTTACAATGCTTTAGGTATTCCAATTGCAGCAGGAGTATTTTATGCATTTTTTAATCTAATGCTAACTCCAATGTATGCAGGTATTGCTATGAGTTTTAGTTCTTTAACCGTTGTATTAAATTCACTTAGACTAAAAATGAAAAAGTTATAATAGAAAGAGAATACTTACTATTCTCTTCTTTATCACTTATTTTTTAAACCACCATGTTGAATCCATAAATTATAAATTTCATCTGTCCAAAATGATTGAAAATATGAAATTGCGGCTTCTTTTTCTTTATTAGTTAATTTATCTCCAAATGCAGGCATTTTACCATCATATTGCTTTCCACCATTTGTTATAATTGACATTAATTGTTCATAAGGATGATGCCATGCATGAGCATCACCATTTAATGGAGGAGCAGGATATGAACCATCAGGTAGAGTTTTTTTCCATAAAATAGTTTTTTCTGCTTTCTCTCCATGACATACGGCACAATTTTTAGTAAAAATTTCTTGGCCTTGTAGTACTTGAGTTTTTGTATACCATCTATTTTCAACAGTAGCTTCTTTTTCAAAGAAGATTAAATAAGAAGCAATTCCTATAAAAGCAAATAGAACAACTATTTTAATGTTTTTCATAGATGCCAGTTGTTCCATTTTTATTCACATATAAAATATTGTATGCTTCTTTAACATCTCCTTGCTCCATACCTGGACTTCCAATTGGCATACCTGGAACTGTAATTCCTAAAATATCAGGTTTTTCGTTTAACATTTTTTTAACAGCTGAATAATCCACATGACCTTCTACAAAGTAACCATCAACAATTGCTGTATGACAAGAAGAAGTTTTACTTGTAAGCCCTACTTTTGATTTTATTTCATTTACATTATTTAGCATTACGGTTTTTACATTAAAACCCTCTTTTTTCATCAAATCAATCCATTTTGTACAGCATCCACAATATGGCGATTTATAAACAACCATCTCTTTGCCTTCAACTGCAAAAATTGAACTTGCAATTAATGCTAATAATAAAAATATTTTTTTCATCTAGATTTCCTCTTTTATTTTTATTATTATATAAAAAAAGTGTGGACTTATTGTGCAGAAGATAAATGAATAATAAAAATGATATTATTTTAAAATATTAGAAGGATTTAAATGAGAATATTACTACTTGAAGATGATTTAATATTAAATGAAATAATTACAGAGCATTTAGAAGAAGAAGGATATGAAGTTTTTTCTGTATTTGATGGTGAAGATGCACAAGAAGAAATCTATTCACAAAAATTTGATTTATTACTTTTAGATGTAAATGTTCCTAATATTAATGGTTTTGATTTATTAAAAGATATTCGTTCCAAAGAGATTAAAACCGCAGCTATTTTTATAACTTCTGCAAATATGTTAGAAGATATAGAAAAGGGTTTTAAATCAGGTTGTGATGATTATATAAAAAAACCTTTTGCTTTAAAAGAACTAGATTTACGTATTGATAATATTAAAAGGTTATATAATATTAATAATTCAAGCAGTATTCAAATATCAACAAATATAACTTTAGATATAAATAATTTACTTATAAAAAAAGAAAAAGAAGAAATCCACATAACAAAAAAAGAGTGTGATGTTTTACAATATTTAATAAATAAGAAGAGCAAACATGTAAGTATTGAAGAACTAAGCTTAAATGTTTGGTCTTATGAAGAAGCTCCACTTGCTTCTACAATAAGAACATATATAAAAAATCTACGAAAATTTTTAGGTGAAGAGTTTATTATAAATACACGAGGAGTTGGTTATAGATTTAACGGTTAGTGAAAAAAGAACATTTATAAGATTTTTATTTTTATATTTAGGCTCATCTTTAATATTATTGCTTTTAATTGCATTTTTTTATTTTCAAAATGAAAAAAGATTATATTTTGATTTGATCAAATCAAATATGCAAAATACAGTCTCAAAAATCTCTTCAAAAATAATATTTGCTCATATGACAGAAACAAGTTTTGATAATAGCAATTTATTAAATACAAATGAATATAAAATCTCTTTTTATAATGCCAAAAAAGAAAAAATATTTGGTAATCTTGATAAAAAAATTGATTTTTCAAAAGATATTATGCAGGATGAAAAAGAGCATTTTATATTAATTGATAAATCAACACTTGGACATTTAGGAGTTTTTTATATAGCCATTGAAGAGAATCTTTTTTCAAAAAAAGTTAAAAAGTTAAAAATTGATATATGTTTATTATTTATCTTTATTTACTCTTTTATTTCATTGATTGGGTTTTATCTTGCAAAGTTATTTTTAAAACCAATTAAAGAAGAAAGAGAAAAACTAAATAACTTTATCAAAGATACAACTCATGAGCTTAATACTCCAATTAGCGCTATTTTAATGTCAACAGAAAAAACTAATTTAACTCAAAAACAAGTTGAAAGAGTACGATTAAGTGCAAAAAGAGTATCTGAAATATACAAAGATTTAACATATATTTTTTTACAAGAAAATGATGAAAATAAAGTTATCGAAAAACTAAAAATTAATAAACTAATTGAAGAACAATTAGAATATTTTGAGCCATTAGCTTTAAAAAAGAGAATTAAGATTAAAAAAGATTTAGATGAATTTACATATTTAGCTAATAAAGATGACATGATAAGAGTAGTAAATAACTTAGTATCAAATGCAATAAAATATAATAGGATTGCTGGAAACATAGAAATTTCACTAAAAAATAGTGTTCTAAAAATAAGTGATACTGGTATTGGGATTGAAGAAGAAAAACAAAAAAATATCTATAATAGATACTATAGAGCCACAAGTGAACAAGGTGGCTTTGGTATTGGACTTAATATTGTTGGACATATTTGTAAAAAATATAATATTAAAATTGAAGTAAACTCAAAACTTAAAAAAGGAACTACTTTTACTTTACGTTTTTAATTCTTTAATTAATAAAGAATTAAAGACATCTGCTCTGCACACTAACTCCACATAAAGTCGATAAAATTCCTCTATAAATTTAAACAATGGAGTTTTACAAATGAAAAGTTTATTCAAAATAATGATTGCAATGTTGCTTAGCGTTGGTTTTTTAAATGCTCAAGCTGTATCACAAACAGGTGAAAAGAATGGTTATGAAGTTAAATTAACATCAGAAAAATCACTTATTGTTGGAAATAATGATATATTTGTACAATTAAGTAAAGATGGAAAATCTTTAACAGATGCAAAGGTGAAAATCAAAGTATTTATGCCTGAAATGCCTGGTATGCCATATATGGAATATAAAGCTAAGGGAACAGTTGTTGGAGATAAATATAAAATGATAATCAATTTTGCAATGGGTGGAACATGGCAATATCAATTAAAATTTAAAACTAATGATGGAAAAATCCATACTCTAAGAGGAAGTGTGAATATCTAATGAAAAAGATAGCAATAGCTTTATCTTTTGTTATTTCATCAAGCTTAGCAATAAGCATTGATGAGATAGTAAATAATGCTTTAAACAATAATTATGATTTAAAAAGTACGCAAAAAGCGATATTAATTGCAAATGAAAATATTAAATTAGCAACAAAATGGACTAATCCAGTACTTAGTATTGGTGCAAATGATATTCATTTTGATGAACCTTTAAAAAGAGATAGTGAAGCTATGCAAGCACAATTTATTGGATTATCGCAAGTTATACCTATTGGAAAAAAATTGCAGATAAAAGAGTCTATTGCAAAAAAAGATAAAGAGATTATTTCTTTAACATTAGAAGATAAGAAGTTATTATTAAAATCAAAAATATATGAACTTTCATATAATATTTTAATTTTAGAGAAAAAATTAAATCTTTTAAACTCATATGAAAAGAATATCAAAAAATTAGAAAAACTATCAATTTCACTATATGAAAATGCTAAAAATGATCAAAATGAAGTATTAAATGCAAAAATTGCTTTATCTGATATTTTAATTCAAAAACAAAATCTTCAAAATACAATTGATAACTTATATTTAAAGCTAGAGCAAATTTCATATAAAAAAATCGATAATATAAAAGAGAGTTTAGATATAGAAAAACTAGTTTTAAATATGGATATAAGTCAACATCCAAGAATTATAAAAGAAGAGTTAAAATCACAAAGGTCAAGATATTTTGGGAAACTTGAAAAAGAGAATGAAATACCTGATATAAAATTAAACGTAACATATTTTAATAGAGATGATAAATATAAAGATTATGCAAATGTTTCTGTAAATATTCCTTTATCTTTATATAAAAGTGAAAAAGTTCGAGCTGTAAAAGCAAAACTAGAAGCTAATGAAATAGATTCAAAATTAGTTGATTTAAAAAGAACATTAAAAATTGAATTACAAGTTTTACAAAATAATATGAATAATTCTTATTTAAACTATAAATTAATTAATCAATCTATTATTCCACTAAAAAGAAAAATCCAAAAAAACTTAGAAAATTACAATACTTTAAATGATATTAATGCAACGCAAATGATAAAAAATTTAAATGAATTAATTTCATTTGAAATAAAAGCATACGATAGATTAGAAGAGTATTTTTTAAACTATTCAAAAAGTAAATATTACATGGTAAAGGTAAAATAATGAACATAAAAAAATATATAGGAATAACTCTTTTATCTTTGGCGATTATTTCAAATGCTAATGCAAAAATAATAGAAGTTGAGCAATTATTTAATAAAAAAATTACACAAGTAAAAGAAGAATCTATTGGAACAATAAAAAGTTTTTATGGTAAAACAGCAATTGATGAATCAAATGTTGTAGATATTGTTACTAGATTTGATGGTTTTATTACTAAGTTAAATGCAAATAAAAATTATATGTTTGTAAAAAAAGATGAAGCTTTATTCTCAATTTATAGTGATAAGGTTTTAAGTATCCAAAAAGAGATAGAAGTATCAAAAAGTATAAATAAAAATTTATATAATAGTTCAATTGAAAAACTAAAAGTTTTAGATATTAATAAAAATGAAATAAATAAAATCAAAAATGCAAAAACTTCAATTGAAGGAATAAAAGTATATTCTCCTATTGATGCTCTTGTGGTTGCAAAAAATATCAATGATAAAAGTGCCGTAAAAAGTGGAACATTACTTTTACAATTAGCAAATATAAATAAACTATGGTTTATTGCAAAAGTTTATCAAAAAGATTTAACATTTATAAAAAAAGATATGCAAGCAATGATTTATATAGATGGCTTAACTCAAGCTGTTAAATCAAAAGTTGATTTCATTTACCCAATTGTTGATGATGCTAATAAAACAATTGATGTTAGATTTATTATTGATAATGCAGATTTAAAGATATATCCAAATATGTTTGCAAGTGTAAAAATCAAAGCATCAAATAAAACAATACTAACACTACCTAAAACAGCAGTTTTATCAAAAGGAAGTAGCTTTTATGTATTTAAACCAATCTCGCCTAAAGAGTTTGAACCTGTAAAAATTGAAGCTAAAAGAATTAATGCTAATAAATATGAAATCTTAGATGGTTTAGAAAAAGGTGATAAAGTTATAAATAATGCTTTATTCTTACTTGATTCAGATGCTGTAACAAATGCGCTGTATGAATCAGATACTGATGAAGATTGGTAGGATAATATTATGGTTGAAAGTGTAATTTCATATAGTATTAGAAATAAATTTCTAATTCTTTTTTCAGTAATTATTTTAACATTTGCATCTATTTGGGCTGTTAAAAACACAGCCTTAGATGCTTTACCTGATTTATCTCCTCCTCAAGTAATTGTTCAAGTAAAATGGCCAGGACAAAGTCCTAAAACAATTGAAGAGCAAGTTTCATATCCTTTGATTTCAAATCTTATGTCTTTACCAAATATTGATACAGTTCGTGCAATGAGTTCATTTCAAAATGCACTTATTTATATAATCTTTAAAGATGGAACTGACCTTTATGATTCAAGAAATAGGATATTAGAACAGCTTTCGTCATTACAAGGAACATTTCCACAAGGTGTAGATGTAGCAATTGGTCCTGATGCCACAGGTGTTGGTTGGGCTTATGAATATGCTTTAAAATCAGATAGTAAATCTTTAGATGAACTAAGAACTTTACAAGACTACTACTATAAATATGCCCTACTTGGTGTTGATGGAGTTAGTGAAATAGCTTCAATTGGTGGATTTATAAAAAACTATGAGATTACACTAGACCAAGATAAATTGGTGCAATATGATTTAAGTATTGATGATGTTAAAAATGCCTTATCTAAAAATAATAATGAAGAAGGTGGAAGAATAATCCTTGAAAATGGTTATGAACATATGATTCAAGCCAAAGGTTATTTACAAAGTGTAGTAGATATTGAAAATATTACAGTTAAAACTTTGGACTCGATTCCTTTAAAAATATCTGATATTGCATCTGTAAATATTACATCTTCAAATAGACGTGGAATGGCTGACTTAGACGGTCAAGGTGATACGGTTGGTGGAATTGTTGTAGTTAGATATGGTGAGAATCCGTATGCTGTTATTAAAGCTGTAAAAGAGAAAATTAAAACATTAAAAATTGATGGTGTTGAAGTTGTTGAAACTTATGATAGATCTTCACTTATTGATAAAGCAATTGATACTCTAAAAAATACTTTAATAGAAGAATCAATAATTGTTATGATTATTACAGGATTGTTTTTATTTCACGCAAGGTCAGCATTAATTATTATCATTACATTACCAATTACTGTTTTAATTACATTTTTATTAATGAAACTATTTGGAATGGGTTCAAATATTATGAGTTTAGGTGGGATTGCTATTGCAATTGGAGCTATGGTTGATGCAACAATTGTAATGGTTGAAAATGCTCATAAATATCTTCAAGGAAAAGAGAATATATCCAATGAGGAACGAACAGCAATAATTATAAAATCAGCAAAACAAGTTGGACGTCCAATCTTTTTTGCACTTATTTTAGTTGTAGTTTCATTTTTACCTATTTTTGCATTAACAGGACAAGAAGGAAGATTATTTACTCCTTTAGCTTTTACTAAATCATTTGCAATGATAAGTGGAGCAATTCTTTCAATTACTGTTGTTCCTATTTTAATGGTATTTCTTATTAGAGGGAAAATCCTAAGTGAAAATAAAAACTGGTTAAATAGATTTTTTATTTTCCTATATTCACCTGTTTTAAAATTATCTTTAAAATTAAGATATTTAGTTGTAGTGTTATTTATAGGAACTATCATTTTAGCATACCCTGTTTATAAAAAACAAAATTGGGAATTTATGCCAATGATGAATGAGCAAACATTTATGTATATGCCTGTTACTCCTTATGGTTTAGGAGTTGATTTAGCAAAAGAGTTGACATTTAAAACAGACAAAATCATCAAATCATTTCCAGAAGTACAAACAGTATTTGGAAAAGCAGGACGAGCAGATACAGCAACTGATCCTGCACCTTTAGCAATGATTGAAACGATTATAACTTTCAAACCACAAGACCAATGGCGTGAAGGAATGACATATAAAAAACTAATGCAAGAAATGGATGAAAAACTTCAAGTGGCAGGGCTTATTAATTCATGGACTTATCCAATTAGAGGAAGAATAGATATGCTTTTAACAGGAATTCGTACGCCTCTTGGTATAAAATTATATGGGAATAATCACCAAGAACTGGAGAAAACAGCAGGATTAATTGAGCAAAAATTAAAAAAATTTGATAAAACTTTATCTGTTTCAACAGATAAAATCAATTCAGGTTATTATTTAAATATTAATATTGATGAAGAGATGATTTCAAGATATTCAATTACAAAAAATGATATCTTATCAACAGTTTCTTTAGGTGTTGCAGGTGCAAAAGTTTCTACATTCTTAGATGGACTTGAGCGATATCCTATGACTTTAAGATTTGAAACAACGCAAAGAGAAGATATTACAAGTTTACGTTCATTACAGGTTAAAACAAAATTAGGATTTCAACCTCTTGAGATGTTTGCACATTTAGAGTATGTTGAAGGTCCTTCTATTATTAAATCTGAAAAAGCATTAAATGTAAACTTTATATATATTACTCCAAAGTCAGATATTTCAGCAAAACAATATAAAGATGAAGCAAAAGAGTTATTAAAAGATATTAAGCTTCCTACTGGTTATTATTATGAATGGGCAGGTCAAAGTGAGTATTTAGAATCAGCAATGCAAAGATTAATGTATATTATTCCATTAACTTTTGTAATTATATTTATTTTAATATATTTTGCTCTAAAAAATATTATATATACAATGATAATTTTCTTTACTTTACCATTTGCATTAACAGGAGGAATATTTTATTTAGACTTCTTAGGTTTTAATATTTCAATTGCAGTAATTGTAGGATTCCTAGCTTTACTTGGGGTTGCTGCTGAAACCTCAATTGTAATGATTGTATATTTACATGAAGCAATGTTAGAATTAAAAGAAAAATGTGAAAAACCTGAGAGTTCACATATATTTAATGCAATTTATAAAGGTGCAGTTTTAAGACTTCGTCCTAAACTAATGACTTTATTTGCAATCTTAGGAGGACTTATTCCTATTATGTATATAGATGGAGTTGGTAGTGAAGTAATGCAAAGAATCGCAGCCCCAATGATTGGAGGAATGGTCTCTTCAGCATTTTTAACACTAATTGTAATACCTTCAATATTCTATATATTAGCAATAAAAAAAGGTGGGAAAATGGCCGAATGTGATTTAAGTCATTAATAAATAGACTTAACTACACATTAGGTACACAATAATTTTATAAAATATAATTACATAAGAGTAAAAACATATAATATAAGAATTTATGTTGTAATATTAATATATATAAAACAAAAGGATATACAATGAGTAAAAAAATGAAATTAGCAGGTTTAATCTTAGGTGCGGCACTTACAACTACAACTGCATTTGCAGGTAATGGTTCATGTGGAGCTGGTAAATGTGGTGGTGATATGAAAAAAGAAGCAAAAGAGATGAAAAAAGGCGCTTGTGGAGCTGGTAAATGTGGTGGCGACATGAAAAAAGAAGCAAAAGAGATGAAAAAAGGCGCATGTGGAGCTGGTAAATGTGGTGGCGACATGAAAAAAGAAGCAAAAGAGATGAAAAAAGGCGCTTGTGGTGCTGGTAAATGTGGTGGAGATATGAAAAAATCTAATTAATTTTAGTTTTTTCATAAAGGTATAGATAAGATGATAAACTTAAAAGGTTGTGGATTAGGTCTAAGAAGTGATTTTTTACTTGATTTACAAGAAGATAAATTCAGACCAGATTGGTGGGAAGTTACTCCTGAAAATTGGATGCATATGCCTAAAATATTTGAAAAAGCTTTTGAAGAGGAAGTTTTTTCAAGACCAACCATAGCACATGGTTTATCACTATCTATAGGATCTGTTGACAAAATAAATAAAAAATTTGTTAAACAGATCAAAACTTTTCTTGATAGATACAATATCGAATACTATTCTGAACATCTTAGCTTTTCATCATTAGATAATAAACAATCATATGAACTATTACCCGTACCAATGACTAAAAAAATGGTAAATGTAATTGTTGATAGAGTAAAAGAAGTTGAGGATATTATTCAAAGAAATTTGATATTAGAAAATGCAACATATTATTTAGTGCCTTATAGTGAAATGAGAGAAACAGATTTTATAAATGAAGTTTTGGAAAAATCTGGTGCAAAAATGTTATTAGATGTGAATAATGTATTTGTAAATTCTGTAAACCACTCTTTTAAAGCAAGAAAATTTATCGATGAAATAGATAAAAGTAAAGTTGCTTATATGCATATGGCTGGTCACTATTTTGATGATCAATCACAAATGAAAATAGACTCACATGGTATGCCTATTTGCTCAGGTGTTTGGAAACTTTTAGAATATACATTAAAACAAATTGATGCTCCTGTAATGATTGAAAGAGATAATAATATCCCTCCTTTAGAAGAGTTACAAAAAGAGTATAAACAAATGAAAAAGATTTGTAAGGCAATAAAAAATGGCTAAATTAGAAAGAGATGTTGAAGATAGATTTTTTGATATTATTACAAATCAAAAAGAAAATCCTAGCTCAAATGCTTACAAAGTTTACCAAAGGTTAGTTTATTATAGATTTGAAGAGATTATTAAAAATACATTCCCTGAATTTATTAAAAATATATCTGAAAAAAAACTAGAAAAATCAATATTTGAATTTCTAAAAAATCCTCCAAATACACCTTTTGTTTGGAAAATTGCAAATGATTATAGAAAATTTGTAAAAAAGAATAAAATATTTGATTCAAAAAAGTATTTATATGAGCTCTTATATTTTGACTGGATAGAAGTTAAATTGATTATGACAGAGTATAAAAGTCAAGATGAAAGTACTTTTGATTGGAAAAATTCTTACTCTTTATCTCCTACTTGTAAAATTAAAAAATTTGATTATGATATTATAAATAAAGAGTATAAAATAAAAAGAGAAAACTTTTTAATTATTTATAATAACTTTAAAATCAATGAAGTGGTTTTTAGAGAAATCAATCAGTTTATTTTTGTTTTATTACAAAAAATTAATAAAAAAGAATCCATAGAAGAAACGCTAAATTTATTATGTACTGAAAATGAAATAGATATAAACGAAGCAAAAACTATTTTATATGAAGCCTTAAATGAACTACTTTTAGATAAAGCTATAAATAAAAATTAATAAAGTCATGAAGAGTTTTATTCTAACTATTTTCTTTTGCCCTATTTTTATTTTTTCTGATACTAATATAAAAAAAGATAAATTAGAAGGTGGAATAAATACTTATAGTTCCCAACCCTTTAATATTCCAAGACCTATTTCAAATGCAATGTATAATAACTTCTCAAAAAAATTAAATAAACATCTTAATCAAAAAAAGAGTGCCATAAAAACCAAAAACAAAAACTCAAAAAGTATGGCAGATAAAATTATTAAAAATAATCCTAAAGAAAAAACTATAAATGAAAAAGAGTATCGTAAGTTTCTAAATAAAAATAAGTAAAATTTAGAATCCTATAAAGTCTTTAGAAACCCATTTTAATCTGATAACCTTCTTCTAGTACATTTTGTATTAAATCAATTGATAGTTTTTTTCTTAGCCTTTTAACCATACTTCTTATGGCATCATTGCTTTTATTTTCTCCATCATATACAAAATCTTCTATTTGTTGATGTGATATTATTTCATCTTTATTTTTAAGTAATAAGTAAATGAAATTTTTTTCATTTTTTGTTAGATTACATATTTCTTCATTGATATAAAGTTGTTTTTTTACATAACAATATTTTGTGGTAGGATTGATTACTTCTATATTATTTAACTGTATATTTACATCTAATCTTTCTACTTTTAAAAGTAATTCTTCTATTTCAAAAGGCTTTTTTATATAATCATTACAACCAAGTTTATATGCTTCTCTGATTTTTTCTATATCAATTATCGCACTAATCATTAAAACTTTTGATTTTGGATTTAACTTTTTTATATGAGCTAAAATATCGATTCCTTCAATAGAAGGAGTATTAATATCTAGTATATATAAATCATATTTATTTGAAACATTTGTTAAAGCTTCTAATCCATCATAAAAACTATCTACTTCATAATTAGAGTACTCAAGTATCTCTGTTATTGATTCATTTAGACTGTAATCATCTTCTAATAATAATATTTTCATTACTTATTATATACTTTTGATATGTCAGCACAGTGGCAATCAAATAAATACGTAAAATTATTAATTTTATTTGTTGAACTTACTTTTATTCTAATATTGTTTTTATTTGCAATATCTTTTACAATACTTAAACCCAAACCATGCCCACCTTGTGACGAATTTTCTCTTTGATATTTTTCAAAAATAGTTTTAGTATCAACTATTTCTTTTCCAAATGATTTAAATGATAAAGAATTATTTTTTAAATTAACTGTTATTTTTGAGTTTATATCTGAGTATTTAATAGCATTTGATAGATTATTATCAATTAATCTTGTTAGTTCAACTTCAGAAATTAAAACTTGACATTTATCATCACTACTTAGTATAAGTTCTCTTCCTTGTGCAATAGCAATTGCTGAAAAGAAATTTACTCTATCTTTTAGAAAATGATTTAGATTAATTAATTGTTTTTCATATTCTATATGATCTTTTGAAATTAAATAAGACATATCTTCATATGAATTTTTTAATGTCTTAATAGCACTATTAATTTTATCAGAGTACTTATCTGTTCCTAATTTTGTTTGTCTTAATTGATTATTTAATGAAATAATACTTAGTGGAGTTTTTATCTCATGAACAGAATATTTAATAAAAGTATCTTTTTGATTTAATAAATTTTCTTTATCTCTAATTCTCAATAAAAAATAAATTGTAAGAAGTAAAATGATTGATAAAAATGTACTTAATAGATTAATTTTATGAATCTCATCTCTTAAGTGATTTTGATCAAAACTAACATTAAAAATAATTTGAGCATCATTAAATAGTACTGAGTCTTGTGAAAAATAGAAATCTTTATACAATATTCCATCTTGTTTATGCTCTTCAATTAGAATAGATTCATTTTGAAGTTTATTTGAAAGGTCTTTACCTTTTTCTAGTCGTTCTTTTATACTATTTATATCAACTTTTTTTGCTTTAAATGATTTAAATACAAAATCACCAATATATCCATCTTTAAATATTACATAGGCTTTTGAGTTTTTTATTAAATCATTTGAATCAATTATATCTTGTATTTTTTTTAGTTGTTTTTGTGTATTTGGGTATGTATAACTAATTTGCATTATTCTATTAGTATTTGGTAAATATGAATCAGAATAAGAGAAAAAGTTTGTTGTATATGTCTCAAAAATTGGTGCTGAGACACCAATCATATTATTTTTTCTATGCTCTTTAAAAGTATCTTCTGCAAAACTTAAATCAAACCCTAAATCTTTTTTAAAAGTGGTATTTATAATTTTAAGATTTTCATCTGTTATATAAATATTGTAAGGATTATTTTTTCTATCTTTATTTATTATTTTATGTATTTCTTCTAGATTAATATCATAATCTTTGTTATCTAAATAATTTTTAACTATTAAGTGAGTTTTTCTTATCTCTTCTTTTTGTTTTGAGTAATTACTTAGTAATAATAAAAGTAGATTATTTGATTCTATTTGAAGTTTATAAAAAAGTATTTGTTCATTCTTCTTATGTTTAATTTTAATATTTTTTACTAAGTAGATGTAACCAAAGTAGTTTACGATAAAAAATAGAGATAAAATGATAAACATAAGTGTTGAAACTTTTGCTTTTTTAGTTAATGGAATTTTTGACATATACACCTTTTGATATATTTTATAATAATTACAATAAATTCTATATTATCTATTTACAATCAATTAATTTATTAAAAAATAAAAAATAACTTGAATTGACACGCTGTTGACATTTAATTAATATATTATTTTGATATAAGAAAAAATAAAGAAATGTTACTTAGATAGTAATAAAAGGAAACAAATGAAAATTAGTAAAAAAGTATCAATTTTATTGGCATCAGTTTTATGTTCTAGTGTTTTAACAGCGGGTGAAAAAGTTAGTTTAGCAACAGATGGGACTGGTGACTTTTTATTAGCTCCTTTTTATGAAGCAAAAAAAGATATTTGTAGTGAAATCAAAGTTTTTAATACTAATGAAACAGATTCAATTTTAGCAAAAGTATCAATTAGAGAACAAATTAGTTCTCAAGAAGTTGATTTACCAATATTTTTATCTCCAGGAGATGTATGGTCTGGAAAGATTTGTGAAACTTATGGAAAAATCTTATTAACAAGTAATGATGATTCAAATCATCCAGCTGCAAAAGATATTTTAGCAGTAGGAAAAGATTTAAATGCTCAAAGTATAAGTGCAGGTCATGAAAATGTTGATTTTTCAAGAGGTTATATAGAAATTTATCCTATTGCACAATTTAAAGAAGGAAGTACAAATAAAGTACAAAAAGATATTCTTGTAAAAAGATGGGATGCTCTAGCTAATGGGGATATGTCAAATCCTAAACTTAGAAAAAATGGTGTTGATGGAAATAGTTTAAGTGGAATTACTTCATATAAAACAAATAATAAAGAAACTGCATCTATGAATATGACAGCTTTTGAAGGAACTCATTCAAAGCAAAAAACAGGTGCTAGTATTAGATATTCAGAAGATACAAGTCCTTCAATATTATTAGGTCAAAGTGAGAAAAAACAAATTCTTGAATTATTACAAAATAGTACTACATCTTTTACTTACGATAACTATGGAAAAGAGCAATTTGTTTATTTAACATTTCCTTTTGGATATACACATAATCAAGAAAGAGTTTTTAAATTAACAGTTAGAGATATGCAAGAAAATAAAGAAGTTGAAAAAGAAGTAATCTTCTCTCCAAGAGTTTCTAAAAAACAATACTCTATTAAAAATGAACTAGCAGTAATTCCTGTAAATGAATTAATTGAATTAACTAATAATGCAGGTAAATTCAAAGAAGGTATGATTCAAATTAAAGAGATTAGAAATAGAAGTAATCATCAGTTAGGTCAAGGTCAATATGCATCATTTTTACCAACTTTAGTTTCAACTATGCAAGGCAATGAAACATTTATTAACACAGCAGTTAGCGCTCCTGTTAAATAATTAATTTAAAAGGAATTATATGAAAAATAAATTTATTATGTCTGTATTTGCATTTTCTGTAGGATATATGTTTTCAGGATGTGCAACAAAAGAGATTAAAGAAGTTAAACCAGAAAGTTTTCATAGTAAGGCTTTAGCTGTACATGATTATTCAAAAAAATAATTTCTTTTTAAAAATACCTAAAATAAGTAGAATTTTTTTTCTACTTATTTTTCTTCAAACACTAGCCTTCTGCTCTTTTAAATCTATTTATTATTTTAAAAACCCTGAATTATCATATAGTATAGAAAATGGTGATTATAGAGTATATATAAAAGAACCTAGATATATTTCTAAAGATCAAAATGGATTTAAATTTTATTTACCAAATTTTACAAAATCTTATAATTTAGAAATGTTAAGAGTAGGTTCAATTGGTTATATAAGTGGTTACTTATCAAAAAACAGTAGGTTTTTGGCTCAAAATATAATAGAAAATATTAATGAAAATGATTTAGAATACTATACAAGTAATTTTTTAAAAAAGAAAAAAAATCAATTATCATATTTATTGAATAATAAAGTCATTCCATATGAAAGATTTACATCTATTATAATTGAGGCTTCAAATATTCCTTCTTCAATAAATACTAAACTTAATAAGTGGATTTATTTTAGTTTTGATAAAACAAATACTGTTTTTAATGATTTAGTTTACTCATATACAATGATATTAGATAAAAAAAAGATTGATACTTATATAAGTAATCACTTTAAAATTATTCAACATTCAGATAATAAATTTAATAAAATCCATACATATTTTATGAATTTAGATAAAAAAGATATGCTAAAAAAAGATGAAGTAAAAAAAGAAATAAAGAAAAAAGTAGTAAAAGAAAAACAGAAAACAGAAAAAGAGAAAAAAGTAAAAAAAGAAGAGAAGAAAGAGAAGAAAGAGAAGCAAAAGGCCGTTTTACCATCTTATTCTTTAGATATAAAAAGAATAAATGAAATGATAGCTTTTAATAAATTTAATTCTTTAAATGATAAGGCTATTGATTTTTATAAAGAGAAAAAATATTTAAAAAGTAGGCAATTATTAGAAGAAGCATTAATTCAATCTAATGAAAGTTCAGTTAGTACAATTTACTATAATTTAGGAATTATTTACTCTAAAATAAATACTGTAAGAAGTAATCAAATAGCAATAGATTATTTTAAAAGTAGTGAGTTAAAAGAGGCATATTTTAATTTAGGTATTTATAATTATATAGGTTTAGGTATTAAAGAAGATGATAAACAAGCCTATAAATACTTTACATTATCAGCTAAAAAAGGTTTTAAAAGAGCCCAAAAGAATGTAGAAATAATGCAAAAATATAAAATAGGATTAAATTAAATCATAGAACTAAATAGTTCTATGACAATTTTCTTTTAGTAGTTTATTTGTATAAATATAAGCAAATATTGCAGCTGAATAAATCATAAATAAAATACCAAACCATAAATAAATATAATCAAGTTCAAAATATTTTACAATAATAAATGCAACAATAAGTTTTGCAAAAATTTGTCTATATAATCCAATATATAAAATCATCTTAGGTTTTTTAATTCCCTGAAGAGTTGATACACAAATAAATAAGACAACATAAGCATAAAAAATCCAGATTTCAACAAGTAAATAATCTAATCCAAAAGCAATAACAATTTCATTTGAATCAAATTGTGAAATAATAAATTCACCTAAAAGTGTTAAGGTTATAATTCCTACTGTTGAGATTATAAATCCATACTTTAATGCAGTTTTTAAAATCTCAATTACTCTATCATATTTTTTAGCACCATAGTTATTTGATACAAGTGTTAAAACTGCTGTACTTAAACCAAGTGCAGGTAAAAGCATAAGTTGTTCCACTCTAAAGCCTATTCCATAACCAGCAACAGCATGCATTCCATAGTGTGCAACAAAGTATGTAAGAATAAGCGAACCTATTGCCATTGTAAGCATATTTAAACTAGCAGGTAAGCCTTGTATCATAAACTGTTTATAAATTCTAAGATTAGGAATAAAGTATTCTAATTTCTCAAAGTGAATAACTTTTGTTTGTAAAACTTTGTAAAACATATAAAACATATTTATAACTTGAATTAAAACAGTTGCAATTGCAATACCTTTTATTCCCATTGCAGGAATAAATAAAAATCCATATATAAAAATTGGATTTAAAATTAAGTTTGCAAAAAAACCAAAAATAAGTGTATTTCTATATGTCTTAGTATCACCAAGTGCAACTAATATTGAGTTTAGTGAAAAGTTAAACATAAAAAATACTGCACCAAATAAAATAGGGTTAATATACTCTATTGAAGTCTCTAAGTATTCACCACTAGCACCTAATAGTGTGAATAAGTAAGGAGAAATAAAATAGCCAATTGCACTTAAGATTATTCCAATTAAAGGAACAAAAATCAAACCTTTATGTGCATAAATAGAAGCTAATTTATATCTTTTTTTACCAAAAGAGTTTCCTAGTAAGGCCGTAATAGCAGATGAAAAACCATATCCAAATCCAATAATTAAGAAAAAAATCATAAATGATAAAGATAAAGCAGCAATTGCTTGAGTTGAAATTAATCCTGCATAAAAAGTATCTACAACATTATACATTGTATTAAAAAACATTCCTGTACTTGCAGGTATTGCTAATTGTTTTATTAGTGTTGGTATATTTTGGGTAGTTAAGTTATTTGTATTTTTCAATTTATATCCAATTTATTATAAGTTTTAAAATTTGAAAGATTGATATATTTGAAAAGAAGAAAATATAAGAAAGGTTAAAAATAGAGGATTAATCCTCTATTCTAATCATAACAGGTTTATTTGTTACAACTCCTGCTTCTTCAATTGCACTTAAAGCTTCATTTATATCTTTTTCAACACAAGTATGAGTTGATAATAAAATATGTGCATGAGTTGAATTAAGTGGTTTTTGTATCATTTTTTCAATTGAAATATTTTTTGCACTTAAAATATGTGCAACTTTTGCTAAAACACCAGCTTTATCTTCAACTCTTAGTCTTAAATAATATTTTGTTTGAATATCATCTTTAGACATAAGTTTTAAATCTTCACCATATGATGATTCAAAACCTAACATTGGTGAACCTTTTCCACGTCTTGCAATATCAACGATATTTGCAATAACTGCTGATGCTGTAGCATCACCACCTGCACCTGGTCCATAATACATAGTTTCACCAACTTTATCACCAATTACAGAAACACCATTCATAACACCATCAACTTTTGCAATCATTTCAGTATTTGGAATAAAAACAGGATGAACTCTTAATTCTATTTCTTTACCAATTTTTTTAGCAATTGTTAAAAGTTTGATTGAATAATTAAATTCATTAGCAAAATCAATATCTTCAGGTGAAATATTTTGAATACCTTCAATTAATATATCTTCAGGTTTTGCATCAATTCCATAAGCAATAGAACCTAAAATTAATAATTTATGTGCTGCATCAAAACCACCAACATCAAAAGTTGGGTCAGATTCTGCATACCCTAACTCTTGTGATTCTTTTAAAATAGTGTCGTAATCAATACCCTCATTAATCATTTTTGTTAACATATAATTACAAGTACCATTCATAATACCTCTAATTGATTGGATATGATTAGCTGTTAATCCATCTCTTAGTGCATTAATAATTGGAATACCACCAGCAACTGCTGCTTCGTATTCAAAAGCAGTATCACCAGCAATCTCTTGTAATTCATATCTATGGTAAGCTAAAAGTGCTTTATTTGCTGTAACAACTGCTTTACCTTTTTCTAAAGCTCTTTTTACAACTTCATAAGGTTTTTCAATTCCACCCATAAGTTCAACAACAATATCAATTGAGTCATCATTTAAAACATCATCAATATTATCAGTTAGTTTAATTGATACATCTCTTTGTTTGTTTAAGTTTGAAACTACTCCAAGTACAGGTTCTATTTCTATTCCTGCACGTGCTGTAATAATATCTTTATTATCTCTTAAAATATTTGCAACACTTGCTCCAACAGTACCAACTCCAATAATTCCTACTTTTAACATTTTATTTCCTATTTTTCTAAAGTTTTTAAATATTTCTTTATATTTTTTGCTGCTTGTCTGATTCTTTTTTCATTTTCAATTAGGGCAATTCTTACATAACCTTCACCATAATTTCCAAATCCAATACCAGGACTTACTGCAACTTTTGCTTCAGTAAGAAGTTGTTTTGAGAATTCCATACTTCCTAAGTGTTGTGCACATTTTGGAATTTTAGCCCAAATAAACATAGATGCATCAGGAGTATTCATTTCCCATCCAGCATCTTTAAATGCTTCAATCATGATATCTCTTCTATATCTATATTTTTCAATATGCTCATCAACACAATCTTGAGGACCATCTAAAGCAACAGTTGCAGCAACTTGAATTGGTGTAAACATACCATAATCAAGCCATGATTTAATTCTTTTTAAAGCACCAACAAGTTTTTCATTTCCAACAATGAAACCAACTCTCCATCCTGCCATATTATATGATTTAGATAAAGTATATGACTCAACAGCAACATCTAAAGCACCTTTTGCTTGAAAGATTGAAGGAGTTGTATATCCATCAAATGTAATATCAGCATAAGCAATATCAGAAATTACATAGAATCTTTCTTTCTTAGCTAAATCAACAACTCTTTGGTAAAATTCAGGTGTAACTGTTGCACAAGTTGGGTTATGTGGGAAGTTAACAACAATATATTTAACTCTAGGAATTGATTCATCAATTGTTTTTTGTAATCTCTCAAAGAATAAATCTTCATCAACTTTATAATCATCACCAAAAGTTAATTCAAATTTATGAACAGCTGCACCACTTAACATAAATGCATATGAATGAATTGGATAAGTAGGATCAGGAACTACTGCAACATCACCAACATTAACAATTGCTTGAACTAAGTGAACATAACCCTCTTTAGAACCCATAGTTGCACAAGCGTGTTTATCTGGATCTAAATAATCAACACCATATTTTCTTTTATACCAATTACAAATAGCAAGTCTTAATTTATAAATTCCCGCAGATGCAGAATAACCATGATTCTTTGGTTTATCAGCAGCTTCTTTTAATTTATCTGTAATATGCTGTGGTGCTGGACCATCAGGATTTCCCATTGAAAAATCAATAATATCTTCACCATTTCTTCTAGCTTCCATTTTTATATTATTTACTTCTGCAAATACATAATTAGGAAGTCTCTTCATTCTTTCAAATTCTATTTCAGGAAACACTTTTTCTACTCCTTAGTAATACTAATCCCTCGCCTTAAATTAGCAAGGTTATATAAATCATCAATTTTGATATATTTTGTATAATCAGGCACTTGAATTGTTAAATTTCTGTGCAAACTATCTTCTTTAAAAATTTCTATTATATTTAATTCATTGTCATAAAAAACTATTTTTGGATGCCATCTATTCCCGCTATTAGAGTTAACAGTTAAGTTTGGTAAATTATTAACTTTTATCATATAAGGTTTTGCTGGTTTTTTTAATCTTAATTCATTATTTGTAATTAAGTCTAAAGCTTTATAAATTTCTGAATTATTGCTATTTATAGAATAATACCATTTATAATTTCCCTCTCTTTTTATATCAGTTACATCACAATTTAATAATGAAAGTGACTTGGATAACATGAGAGGGTTAATGGCGGATTCAGTTTTTAATATTATATTCCATATAAAACCATCTTGATAAGCAATGGCTTCTTGTGTAAAATAATAGTAGTATCCTAAAGATCTAAGAGTATCTTTTAATATCTTAAGAGATTTTGTTGGATTTTTTGTAAATTGAAATGTTACTTCAATTTGATTCTTTTGTGATAAATCTAATTTTAATAAACCATTGTCTTTTAGTGTTTGTGTTAAAAGTGGATAATTAACTTGTTCATTATTATAATAGATGCTTTGATCTTTAAAAATATAATTTATTAGATTAAGATGAGTTCTATACTCTTCTTCTCCTAATAAATTCTTTATTTTTGTATTTAAATCAGCATTTAAAACAACAGCACAAGTTATTATTAAAATTAGTTTTTTTATCATTATAAATCTTTATTTTGTTAAGTTATAAATTAAAATCCCTGCAGCAACTGATACATTTAATGAATCAAACTCATGTTCCATTGCAATAGAAACTTTTAAATCTAATTTTTTTCTAACTTTTGGAGAAATTCCTTCGCCTTCGCTACCTAAAAATATTGCAACTTTATCAGATTTCTCTAATTTACCATATTTTTTAAGATCAATTCCATCCATAGTAGCACCAATTAAAGTAAATCCACTATCAATTAATTCACTTGCTAAATCAGCAGATCTTGGATGAACAGTAAATGGTAAGTCAAGTAATGCTCCTGAACTTGTTCTTACAATTCCTGAGTTGTTAATTGTTTTAATATTTGAAGCAACTATTCCTTGAATTCCTAAAGAATAAGCAGTTCTTGCAATTGCACCAATATTTCCTACATCAGTTACACCATCAAGAACTAAAATTAAATTCATTTTTTTAATTTCTTTGATATCTGTATAATCAAACTGAACTAATTTTAAAAAGAAACCTTGATGATTTCCGCCTTTAGCTAATGCTTGTGCTTTTTGATTATCTACTTTGTAAATAACTTTATTAAGATTTGCAAACTTAGAAAAAAGTTTCTTGTCAATTTCTTTTGAAAGAAATACTTCTTCTATTAAATGAGGGTGATTTTCAAGTACGTAAAGTACTATTTGTTTTCCATATATTATCATGGCTAGATTTTATCTAAAATTTGTTGATAAACCTCTTTTGTTGATTGTCCAGTTAGTTTTGAGATAAGTTTTGCTTTAATTTTTGGAGGTAAATCAAGATCTTGAATATCTTTTAATTCAATTGCAGAACCCGTAATAACGCTAGGTTCAATTACTACAACCCACTCTCCTCTAATATTTATACTTTTAAACTCTTCATATAAATTTGAAGCAGAATTTTTATAAGTTCTTTGATGTAATTTTGTTATTTCTTTTGCTAAAAATATTGTTCTATTAGGAACAAGTTTATTTAATTCTTCAAGTAATTTTGCTAAACGATGTGGAGATTCATATAAAATTGCTAATTTATCATCATTTAAAATTGCATTTAACTTTGAAGCTCTTTCTTTTCCTTTATGGTCTAAAAAACCGTGAAATGAAAAAGTAGTATGAGTAAATCCGCTCATTGCATAAGCTGTTAATACTGCATTTGCACCAGGAAGAACATCATATTTGATATTGTTTTGTATACAATAATCAACAAGTGTTGCACCAGGATCACTAACACAAGGCATTCCTGCATCACTTACATAAACAACATTTTTAGTAAAAGTTTCGATTGTTAAAGTTTCTAGGACTTTTTTTTCATTATGAGAATGATAAGATTTATACTCTTTATTTGAAAAGTCTAGATTGTTTTTTTCACCAAGAAGCGAAAGTAGTTTTTTTGTTACTCGTGTATCTTCACAAAAAATTAGTTCCGCATCCATAAGAACCTGTAAAGACCTTTTAGAAATATCTTCAAGGTTACCTATTGGAGTGGGAACTAAGCACAGCACAATATTGTACTATTTAGCCATGTTGTATTTAGCTCTGAACTTCTCAACTCTACCAGCAGCATCAACAATTTTTTGCTCTCCAGTAAAGAATGGGTGACAAGCTGAACAAATATCAATTCTCATAGTTTCTACATTTGATCTAGTTTCAAACGCGTTACCACAAGCACAAGATACTGAACATGTTTTGTAATCTGGGTGTATTTCTTTTCTCACGCCATATTCCTTATATTAATTAATGTAAGATAAAAGGTCAAGTCTATGTTGCCCTTTAGCAAACTCTTTAAGTCGGGATTATAGCGTAAAAAACTTAATTATATCTGAGTTTAAGTTGCTTATAATATTAGAAGTTTTATTCTCAATAAACTGACCTTTATTAAAAGTGTTTTGTCTTTTTGCCAATTTTGCAGTATTTAAAGATATTTTTTCTAAAAGTTCATCTTTTGAAAGTTTTCCATCAAGATAATCAAGTGTTTCAATAATACCAATTGAGGACATTGCATTTGGTTGCCTTGAATATTTTTTTTCTAAAGCAATAACTTCATCAATTACACCATCTTTTATCATTAATTTTGTTCTAAGTGCTATTCTTTTTCTAAGTTCTTCTCTATCCCAAAGAATTTCAAAAATTTTTAAATCTTTTGCAATAGGAACTTTAGGATTATCTAAAAAGTATTGACTTGGGCTTTTATTTGATTGTTTATAAATTGCATATGCTTTTTCAATTCTATATCTATCATTTCGTTTAATGTTTTGCATATACTCTTTATCAATTGAATATAATAACTCATAAGCATCGTTTACAGAAATATCAAGTTTGATTTTTGAATCAACACCTGTTGATAAACCATCAATTAATGCTTTTAAATAAAAACCAGTACCACCAACAATAATAAGGTTATTATTATTTTCAAGCGCATAGTTTTTTGCTTTTTTATAACAATCTATAAATTGAATAACATCAAACTCTTCATTTGGATAAACTTCATCAATTCCAAAATGAATAATATCTCCTCTTTCTTCAATTCTTGGTTTAGCAGAAGCAATATCAATCTCTTTATAAACTGATAATGAATCTAATGACAAGATTATAGAGTTCGTTTTTTGTGCTATGTCTATTGATAAAGCTGTTTTACCTGAGGCTGTTGAGCCAATTATTGCTATTTCTTTCATTAGTTAACTTTATCTAAGTTTTTTTGTGAAACATCTTTATTATCTTTTTTTGCTTTTTTACAATCTTCAAGCTCTTGCATTAATTTATTAATTTGTTTTTCTTTTTTTATTAAATTTGAAAGTAGTTCAGAAATATCTTTTTTATTCGAGTCAATTACATCAGTTTGAACTTTAGAAGAACATGCAGTAAAATTTAGAATAAGAAAAATTGCAATAAGAGTTATTTTTATTTGTTTCAATTTTGCCTCATTTTTTTATTTTATTATATCTTTGAAATCTTTAAAATATTATTTTTTAGTAGAAAAGATTCAACTAATATTATTCTACTTTTAGATAAAATCTCGTCCATGGAAAAAATACTAAAAAAACTTAATGATTTTAATGAACTAGTTATGTTCAAACACTCAATATTCTCTTTGCCTTTTATTTTTATTGCAATGGTAGTTGCTGCAAATGGATGGTTTGGATTTAAACTACTACTTCTTGGTGTTCTAGCAGCACTAAGTGCAAGAAACTTTGCAATGGGATTTAATAGATATATGGATAGAGATATAGATGCTTTAAATCCAAGAACCGTTAATAGACCAAATGTTGATGGTAGAATCTCTTCAACTCAGATGTTTTTATTTACATTTGCAAATGCATTGGCGTTTATTTTTGTAGCATATTTTGTAAATGATCTTGCATTTTATATGTCAATACCTATTTTATTAATCATTGGTTCTTATTCATATTTTAAAAGATTTTCATATTTAGCTCACCTAATATTAGGTGTTTCACTTGCTTTAGCACCAATTGCAGGAGTTGTAGCTGTTAGTGAATCTATACCTTTATGGTCAGTATTATTAAGTGTTGGTGTTATGTTTTGGGTTGCTGGTTTTGATTTACTTTACTCTTTACAAGATATTGAAGTTGATAAAAAACTAAATTTACACTCAATACCATCAAAGTTTGGTGTAGAAAAAACAATGCTAATATCAAAAGTATTTCATATTTTAACTGTTGTCTTTTGGTTATTGTTTGCTATAAATTCTGATGGTTCATACTTTTCATATTTAGCTGTTTTAATTAGTGCTATAATGCTAACTTATGAACATTACCTTGTAAATAAAGATTTTACTAAAATTGATAGAGCTTTTTTTACAGTAAATGGTTATCTTGGAATAGTATTCTTTGTATTAATTATTATTGATACAATCATTATGAAATAAAAAGGTCAAAGATGTCTCAAATATTAAAACAAATTACGTATTTAACTCAAAAAGATTTAAAAAAACATGATATTGTTCTTCCTTCAACATATTCTAATACATTTAAAAAGTTTGCAAAAGAACTAAGTATTGATATTGAAGATGAAGAAGTTGTTCTTCAAGCTTTAAAACAAGATTTAGACAAAATTGATTTTATTGTAAAAGAGACTAATAATAATATCAATACACTAAAAGAATCAACACAAAATGCAAAAACAGCAATTGAGAAAAATGATATTAAATCTTTAACAACAATAAATAAAAATATAGTAAAAATGCAAGAACAAATTGAATTTTTAGAAAAAGAGTTATTTTCAGATAGCTTAACAAAAGCATATAATAGAAAATGGTTTTCAGATGTATTTTTAGAAAATGATAATTTCAAAGAAGATGGATTTTTAGCATTTATTGATATAGACAAATTTAAATCAATAAATGATAATCATGGACATTTATTAGGCGATCAGGTTTTAAAATATCTAGTACAATTTTTAACAAAAGAGTTAAAAGAGTATGAGGCTAAAGTTGTTAGATATGCAGGGGATGAATTTATGTTAATTTTCCCTTGTTCAATTAATTGTAATTTAAAAGATAAATTAGTTGAAGTCCAAAAAAAATTATCAAGTAAAAAACTAAAATCTGGAAAAGTAAATGATTTAAAATTCTCTTTTTCTTTTGGCTTGGTAAATTTCAAAAAAGAACAAGAATTATCAACAATCATTAATAAAGCTGATGAGTTAATGTATAAAAATAAAAAAAGATAAAAATTTCAAAGTTCTGTAAGTATTCATAAGATATAATCTCGAACTTTAAAATGCGTCTGTGGCTTAACTGGATAGAGCACTGGGTTTCGGCCCCGGCGGTTGCAGGTTCGGATCCTGCCAGGCGTACCATTTAGAAGCCCGATTTAATCACTGTTTACAGTGTTTAAATCGGGCTTTTTTTATTTAGAACACACTTTTAAATCAAAATTAACAATTCCTTAGCTAATATTTCAAGTTAAAATCTACCTAATAGATATACAAAGTAATATAACTCTATAGTGCTTATATTAATTGGAAATTGTAAATTATTAATAATTTACTTAAAACTCTTATACTTAAAAATATAACTTCTTAAGTATATTAAAGTAAAGAACATTGCAATAATCTGTGACTATCTTTCAGATTAAATGCTATTTATTCATACTCTATGAATAGGAAAATTAAATGAAAATAAATCAAATTGTTAAATATATAAAGAATAAACTTTACAATATTACTTATCAGGTATAAAAATGATTCAAATAAGTAATAAAATATTCTGTAAAGAATTCCTTACTCAGTTAGATATAGAAACAAAAATCCTTCCAAATCCATATTATGATTATCCATATATGATAATAAAAAATTTTTTATCTAAAAAAATATGTGATGAAATAACTACATCAACACAAAAAAAAGATGATGCAATAGATGCAAAGGTAAGAAAAAAAAGTATTCTTATTAAAGAAGAAAATTTAAATAAAAAAATTAGAAATACAAAAATACATAAATTATCACCATTTTATGAAAAGATTTATTTAAAAAACTTTGCTAAACATCAAAAAGATATTGAAGAATTTTTTAGTTTACCTTTAACTACTTCAACAAAAATACAAACATTAGAGTATACAAAGGGTTCATTCTATAAAGCACATAGTGATGATTCAAATGTACTTTTAAAAGATGATGAATTAGTAGGTTTTATTCCAGTAGCTCCTCAAAGAAAAATTACAAGTGTTTTATTTACAACAAGTCATAATAAAGAAAAAACAAAAAATAGCTTTCAAGGTGGAGAATTGGTTTTTAATTATTTATATGATCAAGAAGGAAAGCAAATACGTTTAGAACCACAAGCTGGAGATATGATTGTTTTTTTGAGTAATCCTTATTTTACTCATGAAGTATTAGAGGTAAAAGATGGATATAGATTATCATTAGTACAATGGCATGATGGGATAATAAATTAGGTGAAAGAAGCCCCAAAACTTAAAACTCCCTAAATTCCAAAATTTAAGCGAATAATAAGAAAAACCCCTTGACAAAGCGGAAGTAATTCCCTATAATTCCCGTCCAAA
>NZ_JBGUES010000006.1:0-39273 GCF_041821165.1 Poseidonibacter sp.
GATGGCATAATTGGATGCATAGTATTTGAAAAAGTGCTTTTATCATGGATAAAGAAATATCCTCTACCATGATTAAATCTTATTGTTCTAACTACATCTTTTATTAATTTTTTAATCTCTTCATCACTTTTAGTATCTTTGTTATTTTCATAAATAGAGTAAGCAATTGCATAAACTCTTTGCATTTCATCTTTCAAAGATTTTTTTAGTTCTTCTTCTGTAGTTTTTTGCATATGCAAAATATAATTATATGTGTAATTCACTCGCTCTTTGATTTGTTCTTTATTTTTTAGAATATAGTTTGATTGAATTTTGTTTTTTTCTTCATTAAAGGTTTTGATATTTTCTATATATAAAAAAGAAAGTATTAGTAAACTAATTATTATAAGGAAAAAAGTTGGAATGTATTTTATTATTTTAAGAAGTTGCTCTTCATTTTTAAATATCATTTATTTACCTAAATTTTATTGATATTATAAAATTAATAATGTTATTGTTGTATTAATTATGGTTATAATTTGTAAACTTGTAGAATTGTGCATGAAATTTGGAATATTTAATATTCACAAATAAAAGTAAATCTTCTATAATGCTTGTATAAATAAATTAAATATTAAAAGGTTAGCAATGGAATTTTCATATTACAACCCAACATCAATTCAATTTGGTAAGGGACAAATTAAATCAATCGTAAACTTTATAGATAAAGAACAAAAAGTACTAGTAGTTTATGGTGGTGGTTCAATTAAGAAAAATGGTGTTTATGATCAAGTAAAAACAGCACTTGAAGGTTATACATGGTTAGAATTTTCAGGAGTAGAGCCAAATCCAACAGTTGAGACATTAAATAAAGCAGTTGAAGTAATCAAAACAGAAAAAATTGATTTTGTACTTGCAGTTGGTGGAGGTTCTGTTATTGATGGTTGTAAGTATTTAGTTGCAGCTGGACTTTATGATGGTGATGCTTGGGATTTCTTAGATGGAAGTGCTAGTGTTGAAAAAGCTTTACCTTTAGGTGCAATTTTAACATTACCAGCAACAGGAAGTGAATCAAATATGGCAGCTGTTGTTTCAAGAAAACAAACAGATGAAAAAAGATTTTTCTTTTCACCTTTAGTATTCCCAAAATTTGCAGTTCTTGATTCATCTGTAATGTCTACATTAGATGATAGACAATTAGCAAATGGTTTAGTTGATGCATTTGTACATACTTGTGAACAATATGTTACATACCCTACAACATCTTTAGTAAATGATGGTTATGCACAAACTTTATTAAAAGGTTTAGTAATCTTAGCAAATACATGGGAAGATAGAAACACGCCTGTATGGCAAGAAAACCTTATGCATATTGCAAACCAAGCATTAAATGGACTTATTGGTTCAGGTGTTCCTCAAGATTGGGCAACGCATATGATTGGACATGAATTAACAGCATTTTATGGAATTGACCATGCAAGAAGTTTAGCTGTTGTTCAACCTCAATTATTTAGAGTAATGTTAGAAGATAAAAAAGAGAAAATTGCTTTAATGGGTGAAACAGTATTTGGAATTTCAAATGATAATGAAGCAGTTATAAAAGCAATAGAATCAATATATGAAAAAGTAGGAATTTCAACAAATTTAAATGACTATGAAATTGATGATAAAGTAGTTGAAAATGTAACAAAAGCATTAGAAGCTCATGGTATGACAGCTCTTGGAGAAAATGCAAATATTACACTTGAAAAAAGTGCTCAAATTTTAAAAATGGCTATGAAGTAAGAGTTAAATCTTAGTTCATAGAGTATACTTCAAAAGAAGGTTTTGCTTCTTTTGGAGGATAACCATAATAGCTTTTAAAATCCCTAGAAAACTGTGAAATACTTTCATAACCTACACTATATGCTGTTTCATTTACTTGATAATTCTCTTGAGTAATTAAATCTTTTGCTTTATTTAATCTAATTTTTTTAATATATTGTAAAGGAGTATGAGAAGTTACTTTTTTAAAATGAGTATGAAAAGATGAAACACTCATATCTTCTTCTTTTGCTAAACTTGGAATATCTAAATGCTCTTTGAAATTATCATGAATAGTTTTTAATGCCTTTGATATTTTTGCTTCATTATTTGTATTTAAAAACATTTTATGTAAAAAAGCTGAATTTTTACCTATTGCAATTCTGTAATATAACTCTCTTAAAAGTTGATTTGCTAAAATTTGTGTTTCTTCTTTTGATTTAAGTGTTTTAAGTAATCTATATATAATATCTTCAATCTCATCTGTAACCTCATCTGAAAATACAGCCAAAGAACAGTCACATGATTTATCATTTTCCTGATATTTTTTTGCTAATGTATCAATTAACTCAAACATAACTTTTTTATCAATAGATACTAACATACAAATAAATGGCTCTTCTTTTGAAGCAATTGTTTCACATTCAAACGGAATAGTTGCAGGAACAACTAAATAATTATTAGCATCATATTGTAAAGTTTTATCAGATAAGTAAGCAATCTTTTTACCTTGAATTACAATAATAAGCGTAAAATCATAAAGTAAAGGACCTCTTGGTGTAAAAGTTGTAGTTTTAAAAAGTTTTATATTTTCATTAAAAGTATTTGTAAGACCTTCATTTACTATTAAGCTATTTACTTTATTAATAATTTTTGTATTCATTTGTATTCCAATTTATATTTGTCATATTATAGGGTTTTATTAGTTATATATAGGTTTTAAGTAACTTGTAGAATTTGTCATGTTATTTGTATAAATTGTTATTCTTTAAACTTCTAAAAATCCATATAATTCAAACATAAAAAAAATAAAGGAATTTAAATATGGAATTTTCATATCATAATCCAACAGCAATTGAATTTGGTGTTGGTCAAATAAAAAAACTTAGCAATTTAATTGATAAAAAACAAAAAGTATTAGTAGTTTACGGTGGTGGTTCAATTAAGAATAATGGTGTTTATGATCAAGTTACAAAAGCATTAGAAAACCATGAGTACTTAGAGTTCTCAGGAGTTGAGCCTAATCCTACAATTGAAACAATGAATAAAGCTGTAAAAATTGTAAGAGAAGAAAAAATTGATTTTGTACTTGCTGTTGGTGGGGGTTCTGTTATTGATGGTTGTAAATATTTAGTTGCTGCTTCACTTTATGATGGTGATGCTTGGGATTTCTTAGATGGAAGTGCTGAGGTTGAAAAAGCTTTACCTTTAGGTGTTGTTTTAACATTAGCAGCAACAGGAAGTGAATCAAATCATTTAACTGTTCTTTCAAAAAAAGAAACTGATGAAAAAAGAATGTATTTTTCAAATCACTCATATCCACAATTTGCAATTATGGATCCAAGTGTAATGGCAACATTAAGTGATAGACAATTAGGAAATGGATTAGTAGATGCATTTGTTCATACTTCTGAGCAATATATTACTCATCCTACAAGTACTTTAGTAAATGATGGTTATGCTGAAACTTTATTTAGAGGATTAGTTAAACTTGCTAATACTTGGGAAGATAGAAGAACACATACATGGTTAGAAAACTTAATGCATATTGCAAATCAAGCATTAAACTTCCAAATAGGAAGCGGTGTTCCTCAAGATTGGTCAACTCACCTTATTGGACATGAGTTAACTGCTTATTATAATCTTGACCATGCAAGATCTTTAGCAGTTGTTCAACCTTATTTACTTGAAGTAATGCATGAAGATAAAAAAGAAAAAATCGCACAATTAGGTGAAAATGTATTTGGAATTTCAAATGATAATAAAGCCGTAATTAAAGCAATTGAAGATGTATATAATAAAGTAGGAGTTCCTACTAAATTAAGTGAATATGTAATTGATGATAAAGTAATAGAAAACGTTTCAAGTGCATTAACTAAAAATGGTTATACAGCTATGGGTGAAAATGGAAATATCACTCTTGATAAAGTTGCAACTATTTTAACAATGTCAATGAAATAGTACTAAATACTACTATATTCTTCAAAAGATGGTTTTACATCTTTTGGGGGATATCCAAAATAAGTTTTAAAATCTCTAGAAAATTGTGATGCACTATCATAACCCATTTCATATGCAGCATCAACTACTTGATAATTATGTTTTGCTATTAAATCTTTTGCTTTATTTAATCTAATTTTTTTAATATATTGTAAAGGAGTATGAGAAGTCACTTTTTTAAAATGAGTATGAAAAGATGAAACACTCATATCTTCTTGTCTTGCTAAATTAGGAATATCTAAATTACTCTCACATTGAGTATGTATTATTTTTAATGCTCTTGCTATTTTTGCTTCATTATTATTATCTAAAAACATTTTATGTAAAAAACTTGAATTTTTACCAACAGCGATTCTATAAAATAGCTCTTTTAATATAGGTTCACCTAATATCTTTGATTCTTCTTTTGATTGTAAAATCTTTAAAAGTCTTAATGTTAAATCTTCTATATTTTCATTTACTTCATCTGAGAAAACACCAATAGAATTTTCATTTGAATTATTCATAGGTTTTTTTGATACGCAATCTATTATTTCATACATCATTTTTTTATCTATTGAAACTATTAGCCCAATAAATGGCTCTTCTTCTGAAGCATAAGTTTCACACTCTAAAGGTAAAGTTGTTGGCACTACTAAATAGTTCTTTGAATCATATACTAAAGTATTATTGGATAAATGACCAATCTTTTTACCTTGTAATACTAAGATAAGACATACATCATAAATAAATGGACTTAAAGGGTCATATTTTGAAGTAGTATATATTTTTACACCATTTAAGAAGGTATCATGAATACCATCATTTTTAAAAAGTTTATTTACTTCATTGAGTATTTTTTTATTCATAGTTATTCCAATAGTATTTGTATTATTATAAGATGATATAGGTTATAGGTAGATTCTATATATTAGAAAAAAATGCCTCTAAGTTGAAATTTCAGGAGAGAGAGTGTTGTTAAAACACCTAGAGGCATTAAAAAACTTTTATATTTTTTATGAATGAAGTTTAACTAAATAAAATCGCAAAAAAATCGAATTTAGTTAAACTTTCATTTTTTTAGAAATTATATGTTAATGTCACGTTTACTTGGTTTAAATCTGTTTCATCAGTATCGGCTTTATCGTTAGTTACAATTGTATATCCTAAATTACTTGTTAAGTTTTTACTTAATGGATATCCTAACCATACTGTTGCTTCTTCTTGTGTATAGTTTTTAGTTCCTTTATCGTATGAAGTAGCACCTACAAGAAGTGTTGAGCTTAATTTTCCAAATGATTTACTAACACCTAGATAATAAGTTTTAGCATTTTTTAAATACATTTGATCACCCTCTTCAAAAGGAATAATTGTTTCACCTGCCATATGAGTAAATCCTGCATCTTTATCAATTTGAACATACCCTGCATATGGAGAGAAATCACCAATTTTTGTACTTACCATTAAATCAATAATACTAGAATCATTAGCTGAATCTTTATCATCTTTATTAACAGCATAGTGAGCTCTAAGAGATGTATCACCATAATTTAGATTAACTTTCCCACCAATAATATCTCTTACATCAGGAGCAATAAAATCATATACAGTTGCAGAAATATTTTCATTGAATTTTTGAGTAAGTGCAAGTTTATAAACACCATCATTTTCATTCATTTCAGTAACTGGTCTATAATCTCTTGCATAAACTCTACCATGTCTTTTAGACCAAATTGCTTCAATAGAAGTATCTGCAAAGTTTGCATCAACTTTTACGGCATCTTGAGTTTTATTTATCCAATCTGTACTAATAAATTGTCTACCGGCTTTAACTGTTACATTTTCTAATCCATAAGTTAAAAATAGTTCTTCAATATCAGCAGTTTGAGTTGAACCATTTTTTTCATAGAATCTTTCAGAAGCATCACCTTTTCCTTGGTAATGAGTTTCGTCTTTGTTGCCTTCAAATAATACAGAATATGCTCTAACTTTTGACGTTAAACTAAGATTGTTCCAAACACCTGTTTCATATTTAAGAGCAAAAGAACCTACACCATATGATGTATTATGATAATAGTTAGACCATTTACTTAGTTCTTTATCTACATTTCTATTTTCATAAGTAACACTAAAATCACCAGATACTTTACCATTACTTAATGCTTCACTTAGATTATTTGCACTAACAGTTGAAACCATTGACATAGTAGCAAGTGCTACTAAACTTAATTTGATTGTTTTCATATTAACTCCTTTGTGATATATGAAATGCTAACTTAAAAATTAGGCAAAAAAATCGAATCACTTCTATTTAGCTGTCATTGATATTATGATAGAATAAAATTATGAAGATACTACTACTTGAAGATAATGAAACTTTAGCACATGGAGTTTTGAATAAACTACTACAAAATGGATATGTTGTTGATCTCTTTTTTGATGGAGCAGAGGGACAATATGCATTAAATACTTCAACATATGATTTACTTATTCTAGATTTAGGTTTACCAAATATTGATGGCATAGATATTATAAAGAAATTAAGAAACTCTAATGAAAATATTCCTATTTTAATCATTTCAGCAAGAGATAAATTGGATCAAAGAATATTAGGTTTAGATATTGGAGCAGATGATTACTTATGTAAGCCCTTTGAACTTGATGAGGTTATAGCAAGAGTTCAAGCTTTACTTAGAAGAACAAAATATAAATCAAGTAATAAAATAAAATATAATGATTTAATATTTAATACAAACAATAGAACTTTACTTAAAGATGATAAATATATAGATTTAAGTAAAAGAGAACTTGCAATTTTTGAATATCTTTTAATGAATTTAGATGTTGTATTAAGTAAAGAAAATATAGTTGCTCATATTACATCTTTTGATGATGACTTTAATCCAGTAGCAGTAGAAACTTATATCTCTCGATTAAGAAAAAAACTAGCATATTCAATAAATATTAAAACCGTTAGAGGTTTGGGTTATATCCTAAATAAAAAATGAAAAAAATTCCCTCAATAAAAACAAGGTTACTTGTTTGGCTAACTATTCCTTTATTAATAGGCTCAATTATTCTTTTTATCTTTATCTATTTATTAGTTCATAATAAAGTAAATAAACATTTTGATAGTGTTTTATATGCAACTGGTAAAAGTATGCAAGATAGTGTTATTGTAGAAAACGGAATAATAAATATTGATTTACCATACTTTGCAATTGATTTATTAGCCTCAAATAGTGATGGTTTAGTCTTTTATTCTGTGGTTGATGAAAAAGATAGAGTTTTAGTTGGATATAAAAATTTACTAAAAAAAGAGTTGGTAAAAGATGATAAAAGTGTTTTTTATAATACGGTTTACGCAGGTGCAAACTTAAGAGCTGTATCTTTTAAAACTTCACTTTATAGTGCAGGAAAAACATACTCTTCAATTATTACAATAGCTGAAAGTACAGAAGGTAGAGAATCAACAATAAATGAAATTTTAATTATCTTATTTATTTTAGTAACATTAGTTGTTTTATTTACAATAATGATTTCACTTTTAGCTGTAAAAAATGGTTTACAACCATTATATTTTTTAAAAAATCTTATTCAAAAAAGAGATTCAAAAGATTTAACACCTATAAAATTCAATACTCCAAAAGAGATAGAAGATGTTGTAAATAGTATAAATATACTTTTAAAAAGAAGTAGAGAAAACATTACTTATATTGAACAGTTTAATTCAGATGTTTCTCATCAATTAAGAACTCCACTGGCTGAAATTCAGGTTAAGATTGAACAATATTACAATAAAAATGATAAAGAATATGTTGAATTAAATAGATTAGTAAACTCAATGAAACATATAACTGAACAGCTTTTATTATATGCAAAAACAAATCCCAATACTATAAATATAAATAGATTTAAAAAAATGAATTTAAATAATGTATGTAAGAACTATGCTTTTAAAGTCGCTCCAAAGATATATGAAAGAGGTTTTGAATTTGCTTTTGAAGGTTTAGATGAAGAAGTTTTAATAAATATTGATGATATTATGCTTGAAAGTATGATGAATAATATTATTAATAATTCATTGTTTTATGCAGTTGACGAGAATAATAAACCAATAGGAACAATAACAATAAGCCTTAAAAAAGATAAAAATAGTGTTTGCTTAAATATAAAAGATGAAGGAAATGGTTTAAATCAAAAAGACTTAGATAATATTTTTGATAGGTTTTATAGAGTTGATACGAATAAAATTGGGATTGGTTTAGGTCTTAGTATTGTAAAACAAATTGCACAATTGCATAATGCAACTGTGCAAGCTTCAAATGATAATGGTTTATTAATATCTATTAGATTTAATCTTTAAACATTTTTCTTAGTTAATTTTGTAACTATTTTTCCACCAAATAATGAAATAAATAGTAAAACTAAAATAACAATTGAAATTGGTCTTTCAAAAATATATGAAATATTCCCACCTGATATTTGTAATGTTTGTACAAGAGAACTTTCAGCCATACTTCCTAATAACATTCCAATAACAGTTGCAGGAACAGAGAAGTTATATCTTCTAAATACCCAACCAATTAAGGCAAATACTAATACTGTAATAGGTCCTGACATATTTCCAGTTAATCCAAATGCCCCACAAACAGCAAGAATTAAAACAGAAGGAACTAAATAGTTCATTTTTACTTTTATAATAGAAGCAAGTACAGGAATTAGTAATATTCCTAATATAATTAATAAAAATACTTGACCAAAGTTTGCAAAGATTATTGCATAAACAACATCCATTTCTTCTCTGATAAATTGAGGCCCACCTGTAATATTATGCATAGCAAAAGCAGCTAACATAACAGCCGTAGCACCACCACCTGGAATACCAAGTGCTAATAATGTTGCCATTGAACCAGCTTCAGATGTACTGTTTGCAGATTCAGATGCAACTACACCTTTTGGATTTCCTTTTCCAAATGAGTCAGGATCTTTATCTCTTCTTTTTGTTTCTATATATGATAAAAGATTTGACACAGAAGAACCTACACCTGGAACAGCACCAATTATTACACCTATTATACTTCCTCTAATTAAAATTAGTGGATAAGAAAATGCTTGTTTGAAACCTTTAATTATAAAAGAAATTCTTACTTTTCTTTTACTTTCATCTTCTACTAAAAAACCTGTATTTACAAGTTTAAATAATTCAGAAGCAGCAAACATACCCATCATTGCAGGAATTGCAGGAATTCCATCAGAAAGAATTTCAATACCCATAGTTCCTCTCATAACACCTATTTCACTAAATCCAATAGTTCCAATTAATAGTCCAAAGAATCCAGCTATTAAACCTTTGATTATATGTTTCCCTGTAAGACTTGCAATTAGTGTTAATCCCCAAAGAATTACCATAAACATTTCAGAAGGTCCAAGTTTTAGAACAAAACCTGACATTGGTTTTATTAAAAAGAATAATAAAACATATCCTAATAAAACACCAAAAGTTGATGAACCCAAAGCCAAACCTAGCGCTTCATTATGTTTACCACTTCTTGCCATTGGGTAACCATCAAAAGCAGTTGCAATAGCAGATGAAGTACCTGGAATATTCATCAAAATAGCAGGGACACCTGCTCCAAAACCACCACCTGTAAATATAGCTGTTAAAAATAACATGGCTTGTAAAAAGTCCATATATAAAGTCATTGGTAAGAAAATTGCCATAGCCATTGATGTTTGAAGACCAGGTGTTGCACCAAAAAATAATCCAATAATAATACCTGGAATTACAACTAACCAATATTCTGGCTGTGAAAATAGTAAAGTTAAAGCTTCACTTGCTGAACTTATATCAATTAAATCCATGAAATACTCCTAATAATCTGTTGGAAATATACTCATAGGCATAGGATAAGGAAGCATTACTGAAAAAAAGTATGCAATTGCAAGTCCATAAACCAAACTATAACCAATAAGCCATGGCAATCGTCTTTCACCATGATAAAATAAAAATACTGCTAAAAACAGCACTGTTCCCACATCAAAACCAAGATATTCTAATGTTACTATGTATAAAGTGAATAAAACCATTACTGGTAATACTGCTAAAACATCATCTTTTTCGTTCTCTTCTGTTTGATTATCATTTTCTTCTTTTGTTTTGAAAAATTCATATATACATAAGCATAAAGTAATTATTGCAACCGGAAGAATTAATATATTGTTTTCTAAACTGCTTGATGCATTATAAGTATTTATTCCATACCATATTACAAAAGCAGCTAAGCATAGTATTACTATGCTATTAGCTATTTTTTCTTTTGATAAACTCATAATATTTCTTTTATTGTTTTAATAAATGGCTGTATGATTTAAAAATATTATATGATTCTAAAATTAATTCATTTGATTTTTCTGGACCTGTCCATGTGTAACCAATATCACTTTTACTTAAGAATTTTTGTACACTTTTAGTAGCAAGAGTTCTTTGCATTGCTTCTGTTAGTTTTTTATATCTTAAAGGGTATTTTTCTTTCATATCTTTAGAAACTGCAAACCCTCTCATAGAACCGCTAAAAACAGGAAGTTTTATACCTAAAGAAGCAATTGAATCATTTAATGTTGGAGCATCCCATTGTTTCATTCTTTTATCTTTTACAATAGCAAGAGGTTTTATAAATTCTCTAATACTTTCACTACCTTGAGCAGAAATTGCAATTAAATCTACTTGTCCACCTGCAACTGCTGTTCTTGCTTTTCCACCACTACTATATGTTACTAAGTTAAGATTTTCTTGTGGAATATTATATTTATCTAATAATAGTTTTAAAATAAGATGTCCACCTGAACCTTGAACAACTGCTGCTTTTATCTCTTTTGGATTATTTTTAATAGCATTTAATAAATCTACCATATTATTATATTTCGAGTTTTTATTAACAGCCAATAATTCAAAGTCAAACCATTGAATATTAATAAAATCAAAATCTTCCATACTATATTTAGCTCCACCTGATAGAATTGTATTTGCAAGATAAGGTGCAAAAGTTGAAGCAAAGATAGTATAACCATCTGCAGGTTTTTTTAGTACATAATTAGCTGCAATTTGTGTACCAGCACCTTTTTTATTTACTACTTTTACTCTTCCATCTAATTCATCTGATAAAAAAGTAGACATTGTTCTTGTCATTCTATCAGCACTTCCACCAATTCCAAATCCTACTACTACATTCACAGGTTTACTTGGATAATTATCAGCAAGTAAACTATTTGATAACAGACCTAAACCCAATATTGACATACCTGTAACTTTTGCTACTGATTTTGCAATTTTCTTATACATTTTTTCTCCTTAGTTGTATTGTAAAAAACTTTAACATACAAAACTGTCATCAAACTTGCACTAAAATAATCTAAATTTGATTAATCTTCTATATTATTCGATTATTTTGCTCTTTTTTATAGTTACAATTTTCCTATAATTAATCCAAATAGGAGAATAGTATGAACAATTCAAGAAGAGACTTTCTAAAAAAGGGTGCATTAGGGACTACAGCTATTGCACTAAGTGGTGGTGTTTCGGGTGCAGCTGCTAATATTATGGAATCAAGAACAACTAAGATTCCTAGTGCATCGCATTTTGGAGCGTTCCATGCTCATGTAAGAGATGGAAAAATAGTTGATATTACATCACAGTTAGATTCAGATGCAAATCCAACTGTACTTGTAAAAAGTTTAGCTGATAGAACTACTAATAATTCAAGAGTTAAATATCCTTGTGTAAGAAAAAGTTACTTAGAAGGAAAAGGAAAAGGCGAATTAAGAGGGAAAGAAGAGTTTGTACGAGTATCTTGGGATAAAGCTTTAGACTTAGTTGCAAATTCAATTAAAAAAGCACAAGAAAAAGGTGGAAACAAAGCCTTATACAATGCATCTTATGGTGGATGGTCACACCCTGGTGCTTTTAAACCAAATACAATGGCAGGAAGATTTTTCAATCAAATTGGGGGAGCTGTTAGAACTTCAGGAGAATATTCAAATGGAGCAGCAGGTCAAGTAAACCCAACACTTGTTGGAGATATGGAAGTATATTCTGTACAAACTGCACATGAACAAATTATTGCAAATACAAAAGTAATGATTCTTTGGGGTTGTGATATGTATAAAACACAAAGAGTTGGTTATTCTGTACCAAATCATAGATGTTATGATGCATATGAAGAGTATAAAAAAGCGGGTATTAAATTTATTTCAATTGACCCAATTTATACAGTAAGTGCAAGTGAATTTAAAGCTGACTGGATTAAAATTAGACCAGGAAGTGACGTTGCTTTAATGTTAGCAATGATGAATTACTTATATAAATCAAAAAAATATGATAAAGCATTTATTGAAAAATATACTTATGGTTTTGACAAATTCTTACCATATTTACTTGGTAAAGAAGATGGTATTGAAAAAACACCAAAATGGGCTTCTAAAATAACTGAAATTCCAGAAGAAACAATTAAACAACTAGCTGACACAATGGTATCAAATAGAACGTTTATTGCAGGAAACTGGTCATTACAAAGAGCACATCATGGTGAGCAAGTGGATTGGTCAATTATTACATTAGCTTCAATGCTTGGACAAGTTGGACTTCCAGGTGGTGGTTTTGGATTCTCTATGCACTATGAAGGTGGTGGTGATGCAAACTCAGGAAAAGCTACTGTTGGTGGGATGAGTCAAGGTGGTGGTGATAAAGTAAATATTGCTATTCCTGCATCTAGAATGAGTGATTTAATTTTAAAACCAGGACATACAGTAACGTATAAAGGTTCTAAAATTGTATATCCAAAAGTAGAATTTATGCTAAGTGCAGGTGGTTCTCCAATTGGACATCAACCAGATGTAAATGAATTAATTGAAGCAATGAGAACATTAGATACTTTAGTTGTTGTTGAGCCATGGTGGACACCAAGTGCTAAAATGGCAGATATTGTATTACCAGCAACAACAACACTTGAAAGAGATGATGTAGCAGGTGGTATGTCTTATTCAAATGATAGAATTTATGCAATGAAAAAAATAGTTGAACCTGTATTTGAATCAAAAGATGATTATGAAATCTTTGCATTATTAGCAAAAAGATTTGGTAAAGAGAAAAAATTCACAAGAGGTAGAACTCCATTAGAATGGATTGAAAGATTATATAAAAGATCATATGCTAAAAAAGAGATGGGTATTTCTTTTGAAGAGTTCTGGAAACAAGGAGTTGTTAAATACGAAATTCCAGCTAGTGCTAGAAAATTTGTAAGACATGAAGACTTTAGAAAAGATCCAATTGCAAATCCTTTAAAAACTGAAACTGGAAAAATTCAAATTTATTCAGATAAATTTGCAAAATTTAATTATAAAGATTTCAAAGGTCATCCAACATGGTTTGAACCAGCAGAATGGTTAGGAAATAAAAAATTAGTGGCAAAATATCCACTACATTTAGTTTCTCCTCACCCAACATATAGAATTCATTCACAGTTAGATAATACGTGGGTTCAAAATGTTCATAAAGTACAAGGTAGAGAACCAATAAGAATTTCACCAAATGATGCTAAAAAATTTGGTGTAAAAGATGGTGAAATAGTTGAAGTTTACAATGATAGAGGTTCTTTATTAGCAGGTGTAGTTGTAACAGATACGATTAGAGATGGGGTTGTTGCAATTGAAGAAGGTGCTTGGTATTCTCCTGAAGAATCATCAAAAACGAAATCAAGATGTAATTCTGGTCAAGTTAATGTATTAACTTCATCAAGACCAACATCACAAATGGCACAAGCAACAACAGCAAATACTGTTTTAGTTTCAATTAGAAAAGCTGGAACTATTAAACCAAATTTAGCATACCAACCACCAAAAATTATTGGAGCGTAATTATGAAAACAATTTTAAGAAATATAACAATGATAGTACTTTTACTTGGGGCTTTTGCCCAAGTAAATGCAAGTGAAGCTTATACATTATTAGATACAGTTTTAAAATCATCTGATGGAAAAACAGCAAAAGTTTATTTAGGTGTACCCTTAATCGTTAAAAAAGATATGGGTAAATCATCAGAAGTTGTGATTAAAGGTTTTCAATTTGAAAACAAAATTTATTCTACAATGGAAAAAGAACTTTTAATTGCTGAATTAGATAAAGGTTTTAAAGTAGCAAAAAAAGAAGCAAATGCAGTAGAGTTAGTTGGTACTATTGAAAAAGAATTAATTACTGAAAATGGAATTGAAGTATGGGAAGAGCAAGAAGAATTTTTCTTTGAGATGTGTACACAATGTCACGCTGCACCAAGTGTTGCTCATCATACAATGGTTGAATGGGAAGCTGTATTTGGAACTATGAAAGTTTTTGCAAAACTAGATGGTGAAGAATCATCTTATTTATTAAGATATTTAAAATCAAATGCATCAAATGGATTATTAAAAAGAGAACATTAGTATTTAGTGTATAATTATTTAAAAAGGAATCTTCATGCAAAAAGAGTTATTAAAAAAGTTACAAAACCTAACAATTCTTTATGCTGAAGATGAAGAAGGCATAAGAGAGAATATCGCTGATTCTTTGGGATATTATGTAAAAGAAGTATATCAAGCCTCAAATGGGGCTGAAGCTTTTGATATTTATGAAGAGAAAAAACCAGATATTATTTTAAGCGATATTCATATGCCTATTTTAAATGGTATTGATTTTGTTAAAAAAGTAAGACTTACAAATAGAACTATCCCCATAGTAATGATAACAGCACATACTGACAAAGAATACTTACTTGAAGCTGTTGAGTTACATATGGAAAAATATATTGTTAAACCAATTGAACTAGAAGAGTTGTTAGATGTTTTAGAAAAATGTATAGCAGTTATGGATATCAATAATAAAACAAAACTTGATGTAGATGAAGATTATCTTTATGATTATGATAAAAAAGAGTTAAAATATAAAAATGAATTAATTCTTTTAAATAAAAAAGAGATGCTTTTTTTTGAAGTTTTAATTTCAAACCAAAATAGAGTTGTACCATATGAAGAGTTACAAGATAAAGTTTGGGGCGATGATATAATGACAGATAGTGCACTTCGTTCTCTTGTACGAAATTTACGTAAAAAATTGCCAAGTGATATAATATTTAATTTATCAGGGGTAGGGTATAGATTTGTATAAAATCATTATAATATGTTTATTGTTTTTTAATAGCTTATTTGCAAGTGAACACTTAATCTCAAAATTTGAATTTAGAGAAGATAACTCACGCTTATTTAAAGCAAAAGCCTTAGACCCAAACTCACATATAAATATTTTTCTCCCATCTATTCCATACTCTTATATTGCAAAATCTACAAATGCTGGACTTATTCGTTCTTTTGATAATAAAAAAGGATGGGTTTATGACCTTGCTAAAAGTCATAAAAGAGTTGATGATTATACATATATTTTTACATTAAGAAAGAATCTTAAATTTCAAGATGGAAAAGATTTTACAATTGATAATGTTATATCAAATCTAAATTTTTTCAAAAAAAATCCATTTTTATATACAAATATTGACAAAATAGATTTTGAAATTAAGAAAATAGATAAGTATACTTTTAAAATTATATTAAAACAAAAATATGAAATGTTTTTACTTGATTTAGCAAGAGTATATTTTTATACAGATGAATATATAAAAAAATATAATCCTATTGGGACTGAAACAGGAAGTGCGAATAAAATTGCGGGTGCATTTGGAATGGGGCCATATATTTTAAAAAGTGGTTATGCAATTGGTTCTGAGCAAACAGAAAAATTAGAACTTGTTGCAAATGAATATTATTGGAATAAAGAGTATCCAAAAATTAGAACAATTACAGTATATACACAACTTGATGTTAATAAAGCAATTGAAGATATTACAAAAAAAGAAGGAAAACTTGATGTTATGCCTATACCTTTTAATAAAAAACTTGAAGTTGTATTATCTGATTATGCAAAACTAATTATTTCAAAATCAACAGATAACTTTGTAATCTTTTTTAATTTAATAAATGGAAATAAACAACTTAAAAATAAAAAAGTAAGACAAGCATTAAATCAAGCATTAAATCAAGAAAACCTATTAAATTTTGTTTATAAAAAAGAGGGAAAAATATCTCCTTTTACTGCATCAATAAATTATGATGTTATAAATAAAATTGCAAAAGAAAATAAATATGAAGAGAAAAGGTTTGATGAAAAACACCTAAATAAACTTCTAAATGGATTAAAGCTAAAAATCTTTACTCAAGATAGGTTTATGTTTTTATTTAAAGGTATTGAATACCAACTGAAAAAATACGGGGTAGAGTTTGATTATACAATTACAACAAGTGAAAAAGATATATATAAACAACTACTAAGTACAAATCAAAATAAAAATTCAAAAGAGTGGGATTTACTAATTTGGGGTGATGATGATTGGTATTATCAAAACCCTTGGACTGTATTTTTTATATATGAAACGCAAGGAGCTTGGAGTACTATTGGAGAAGATAAGATTATGCAAGAGTATATAAAAAAGTTCTTTGTTAGTAAGATTAACACAAAAGAGTATGAAAATATTGTAAAAAATATACTTTTTAGAGCCAAAGATATGGCATATACTCTAAGAGTCCCATCTCCTAATAAGGTAATTGCAGTTAATAAAGAAGTTATTTATAATCCTTACCAAGGTGGAATAATTCCTTTATGGGAAATAGAAATTACAAAAAATCACTGGTCTTTACGCAAAAATAAAAAATATGATAAAACTTTAAAAAAAGCAGTAAAACCAAAAAGAATAAAAAATGAAACTAATTAATAAAATAAATATAAAATCAAAATTAGGAATATTGTTTCTAATCTTATGTACATCAATTGCAGTTTTGGCTTATAAGTCTATAAATATAAGTGAGCATAATAAAGCAACTTTAAAAGTAGTACATAGTAAATCTCAAGCTGTTTTATCCTTGCAAGATAAGATTATTACACCTTTATATAGATTAAGAGAAATAAGTCAATCTTTAGTAATGGCTCCAAATAGTTCCATTCGTAAAAATATAGAGTATAACTTAGATGAATTATTAAAAAAACTAGATATTGAATTTAATAGTTTAGCTAATACTCATATAGAAATATTTCAAATGTGGACAAACTATAAGTCTTTGATAAATAATACAAAAAACTTTTTAAAAAATGGTTTCGAAGAGGGTGCTTATATAAATGTAACAACCTCAAGTAGAGAGCAGTTTCACTTACTAGTTAAGCAACTTTTACTTATTCAAAGTAAATCTTTAAATAATGCGACAATTGCTTATAATCAAGCAGTTGAAGAGACTAAAGAGATTAAAGTTGAGATTTTAACATCTATTATTTTCGTACTTATCTTATCTACTATTATAGGTTGGTTAGTTGCAAGTAATATTATAAACTCAATACATATAGTACAAAATGGTTTAAGTGATTTCTTTGACTACTTAAATCATAAAAAAGATCAGGTAAAAAAAATTCAGATAAATTCAGATGATGAGTTTAATCAAATGGCTACAATAATAAATCAAAATGTATCAAATATCCAAATAAATATCGATAAAAACGAAGGGTTAATCAAAAATGCCACAAAAGTTTTAGAAAATATAAAAAGTGGAAACCTAGGAACAAGACTTATAAAAGAGAGTGATAACTCATCATTAAATGAACTAAAAGTTATGATTAATAATGTGATTGATAACCTTGAATATAAGATACAAGAAGAGATAAATAAAAGGTTAGAACAAGAACAAATCTTAATTCAACAAGCAAAACTAGCTTCAATGGGAGAAATGATTGGAAATATTGCTCATCAATGGAGACAACCATTAGCTCAAATATCAGCAATTCATATGAATATGAAAGTAACATATGATTTTGGTAAATTCACACAGATATATTTATACTCAAAAATAAAAGAGGCTAATACTCTAACTACATATATGTCACAAACAATATCTGATTTTCAAAACTTCTTTAAACCACAAGGAGAAAAAGAGGATTTTAGTATAGAAAAAGCATGTAAAGAATCATACTTTATTTTACAATCTTCATTGAAATATTATGGAATAAAAATAGACTTTAATGTTATACAAGATTCATATATTTATGGATATAAAAATGAATATTCACAAGTGATTTTAAATATATTAAGTAATGCAAAAGATATTTTACTTGAGAAAAAAGTAGAAAACCCATATATTAATATTGAAATTAAAGATGGTGATAATTATGCAATTGTAAAAATAAAAGATAATGGTGGCGGAATTAAAAAAGATATTTTAGATAAAATATTTGAGCCTTATTTTACAACAAGGCACCAAACTCAAGGTACAGGTATAGGTCTTTATATGTCAAAAAATATTATAGAAAGAAATATGAATGGTTTTATTAATGTAACAAATACAGAAGATGGTGCATTATTTACAATTAAAGTTGCAAAAACATAATTAAACAAAAATCTATTAGAGTTAGAGTAAGTAAAAATAAGGTAAAATATAAACAATTTACTTATAGGAAAATAATAAATGTCTAAAGACAAAACAATCAAAAATAAAATTTTAGATTATGTTTACATAATATCAAAACAACCAATTCTATTAAAAGACTTACTTCTTGCAAATAGACAATGTCGTGAAGGTATGCATGTTGACCCTGCAAAATTGGGCTTTAGGTTAAAACTTACAAGAGCATACTTAGTTTATACAGCGATGGTTCTTGCAATTTTAATTCCTTTTTCTGGTCTAACACATAAACCTTTAGCACATATAGATTCACATATTTCTATTATTGGTGCTGTTATTATTACTGCTACTATTTTTATTGGATTTAATTTTTTTATTTCTTGGTTAAGAGATTCAATTACAAGAGAATTAATAAAAAGATCTTGGAAAATACATTTTCCTTATTTTCCTTATGATGACTATTCTTTGAAAATAGAAGAAATCTTTGCTCAATCATTAAAAGAAGAAATCTCAAAAAGAGATTTAGAAAAATATATATTAGATAACCTTACAGATTAAAAAGTTGGTGCACCTTGATATTTGATAAATTTACAAACGGATATATATTTACTTTAGGTGCAGAGTTAGAGCTTAGAATTTTAAATAAAGATGATTTAAGTATATCAAATGAATATGACTACTTTAAATCAAATATAAATGATAAGTATAAAAACAATATTACTTCTGAGTTTCTAAAATCAATGATAGAAATAAATACTCCTGTATTTAATAATCTTCAAGATTTAATCAACTACTTTAAAGAGATTATAAAAGAGTTAAATTCTCTTGCTAAAAAGAAAAACTTATTACTTCAATCAAGCGGTTGTAGTGCAATTAAACAAAATAACTTAGAACTATCTACAAATAATAGATATCGTGAACTATCACATGAACATAAAATACTACTTGATGATTTCTCTATATGTGGACTACATGTACATATTGGCTTTAAGAACTTCGATAAGGCATTAAAAGCTTTTAACTACTCATTATGCTATTTACCAATCTTTGTTGCCTTATCGGCTTCTTCTGTGTATTCAAATGGTATAGATACAGGTATTCATTCATATAGAACAAAAGTATTTGATAGATTACCAAAAGCTTCTATTCCTGAATACTTTAAATCTTATGATGAAATGAAAAAAGTTTATGATGTTTTATATAATACAGAAGTAATAAGAAGTGAAAAAGATATATGGTGGGATGTAAGGATTCAACCAACTTTTAAAACTATTGAGTTTAGAGTATGTGATGCTGTAAATGATTTTGATAGATTAGAAGTAATAATTGGTCTATTTAAAGTTATATGTAAACTATCTCAAGTAAAAGAAACTATATATGAACCAATGCAAGTACTAAAACAAAATATGTGGAAAGCTTCAAGATACTCAATGGATGCTGATTTTATATTAAATGGTAAAAAACTGCATATAAGAGATGTAATAAATAAACTAATAGATGAAGCTTATGAAGAAAAACTAATTACAGAAGAGTTTAATCAAAAAGCAAAACAAATAGTATCAAAGAACTCTATTTCAAAAGATATGATAGAGCTATATAAACAAACAAATGATTTAGAAGAGATAGAAAGATTAGGAGTATTTAAATGAAAGGTGTAGTATCAGCTGGAGATACAAATTCGGCACAAGCAGGAGCTGATATATTAAAACTTGGTGGAAATGCTTATGATGCAGCCTTAGCAGTTATGTTAGCTGCTCCTATATGTGAACCTTTATTTACATCACTTGGAGGAGGAGGTTTTTTACTTGGACTAGAAAAAGGTAAAAAACCTGAACTTTATGATTTTTTTGTTGAGGTTCCTAAAAAAAGAGTTGAAGAACCAGAGTTTTATCCAATATATGTAGATTTTGGTTCAGCTATTCAAGAGTTTCATATAGGAGCAGGGTCTGTTGCAATTCCTGGGTTAGTAGAAGGTATATACCAAGTATATAAAGATAAAGCAACATTACCATTAAGTGAGATAATAAAACCTGCTGTTAAATATGCAAGGCAAGGTGTGTATCTATCTGAAATGCAAGCTAGCTTTGTAAAACTACTAGAACCTATTTTTACATCTACTAAATCATCAATGAAGGTATATGGAACAAGTGATGCAAAACTAATAGATAAAACACATCTTTTTAAAAATCCAGCATATGCAGACTTCTTAGAAGCTTTTGCAAAAGAGGGAAGTAAAGTATTTTATGAGGGTGTAGTTGCTGATGAAATAGAGAAAATCATGAAAGAGAATGATGGGCTTATTTTAAAAGAGGATTTAAAAAACTATAAGTGTATTAAAAGAGAGCCAATTGATTTTAACTATAAAGGTTATGAGATAGTTACAAACCCACCTCCTAGTGGTGGAGGAATATTAATAGCTTTTACTATGAAGATATTAGAAAAGTATGATTTAAAAGATTATAAGTCTTATGAATATGTAAAAGGAATGATAGAAGCTTTTAATACAACAAGTGATTTTAGACGTGAACATGTTGATGCTTTTTTACATGAACCAAAATTAAAAGAGATATTGCAAAATGATAGATTACTAAAAAATTATTGTACAACTATGCACTCAAGACTTAATTTATGGGGAAATACAACTCATTTATCTGTAATAGATGAAGAAGGAAATGCAGTATCAGTTACCACTACAAATGGTGAGGGTTCAGGTCATGTAATACCTAGTTCTGGAATTATGTTAAATAATATGATGGGAGAAGAAGACTTAAATCCTCATGGTTGGTTTTCATGGCCAGAGGGAATAAGACTTCCATCAATGATGGCACCTACTGCTGTATTAAAAGATGGACATCCAAAGTTAATACTTGGAAGTGCAGGAAGTAATCGTATTCGTTCAGCAATCACTCAAACGATGGTAAATAACCTTGATTATGGTATGAATTTACATGATAGTATTAATAATCCTAGAATTCACTTTGAAAAAGGAAGTGTTTGTATGGAACCACATTTTGATGAGGTTATAAGGCAAGAGCTAAAAAAGCACTATGATTTACAATATTTTGATAATCTAAATGTGTTTTTTGGTGGAGTTCAAGCTGTAAATGGTGAATTAGAGGGTGGCTGTGATAGTAGACGAGGGGCTGCTGTTATAAAAGTAGAGTAAGATTTGATTTAAATTTCACTCTTTATTTCTTTTTCTAATTTAGGAATTTTTATACTATCTTTATTAATAATTTTTAATTTATTGATAACTTCTATAAAAAATCTTCTAGCCATAGCAGTATTATCTAATTTTTTATAAGTATATGCAAGATTTTCTTCTACTGATAATATTCTATGTAAATCATTAGTTTCTTTTGCTATTTTTAATGAATCTTTAAAAAATAAAATGGCATCTTCAAAATTTTTTTCTTTAAATAAAATCTCACCATATAACTCAAATAAATCCGATTTATCTGAATTATTTAACTCTTTTGAATCATATGCTTTTTTATAATATTTTTTAGCATTAGTTATGTCATTCATATTTTTATAGGTATCTGAATATCTAGTATATAAATCAAAATTAGAAAAATTAGATACTTTTTTAGAAAGAATAAAAGCTTCATCTAAATATTTCAATGCTTCTGTAAACTCTTTTTTTGAAGTGTATATTTGATTTATATATATTAATATATTTATAGTTTCAGTTTTAGAGTTCAAAGATTTAGAAAGTTTTAATGCTTGAAATATAATTTTAAATGCATTGTTAAAATCATTTAAAGCATGATAATTATAAGATAAATATTTTAAATTATTTAATAGTTCTATTTGAATATTATTCTTTATATAATAAGAATAACACCATTTACAATAGCGTAAAGACTTCTTATAATCAAATAAACGATAATAAACATAACCAATTTTGTTATAAATACAATTTATCATATATATATCATTACTTTTTTTATAATGAATAACGGCTTTATTAAAAAAATCTAATGCTTTATCATATGATTGTTCCTTCATCTGTCTATTTGCATTAAATTGATAAAGATTGGCAAGAATACGAAAATTACCTTGTTTTTCTGCTAAGCTAAAAGATTTTTTTGCATATTCATCTATTTTACTTTTATTTTCTAATGTAGTGTATATATAAGTATAATTTTGTAACGAGATTAATTCGGAGTTTTTATCATTTGTTTCTATTGCTAGCTTATATAGTATATTACAGTGTTTTAAAGCATTATTAGTATCTTTCCACTCAACATATAAAATACATAGATTTTCTAATACTTGTTTATATCTCATAATATTTTTTTTATGTATGTAAAATTTTTTACATTCTATTAAATATCTTTCGGAAGTAGGGAGTTTATTAATTTGTTGATATAGTCCAGCTAATATAAATTTAACTTGAATAATATCTTCTTCACTTGCAATTTTTTTTGCAATATTAAAAGCATCATTAATATATTTCAATGCCGAAACTATTTCTCCATATTCTTGATATTTTAAACCAATTTGTATTAAAAATGAAACTTTTTGTTTTTTATTAAGTGTTTTGATTTTTGATTTGTACTCTTCTTTTAGTTTAATCAAATCTTCTCTATTAGGTTTTTTTATTTCATGAATACTATAAGTTGTAAACAAATATGAAAATGTTGCTATATTATAAAAGTCAATAGATGTTTTTAAAATAGATTTATATTCACTTTTATTTATTATAAAAATAACTTTCATTTTATAATCAGATATGAAATCTCTAAAAAATAATAGATTTTTAAATATTTCAGTATCATTTTTTTCAAATAGATTTATAATTAAAAAATCATTTTGAAGATTAAGTTCAACAATTTCCTGAAGTATATTATTTGAGTTAGGATTAAAGGTTTTTAATTCGATGATTTCATTTTTTAGGTATAGAAATAATTTTTCTGAAAGTTCTAAAGTGTCACTTCCTATAATAGATAAAAAAGATGTATCCTCTAATAACTCAGTAGCACTTAGAAGTTTATCTAATTGCAAAAGCTCCTCAGGAACTAATAAATCTTCAATCATTTTTATTCATCTGAAATAATAGGGTTTAAATCATACCAAATATCACCATTGTAATATGCAAATATTAAAGATTCATTTGTTGCAATCTTTAGTTTTTTCATTGATTCTTCACTGTAGTCTTGAGGATTTTTATTAGCTTTTATAAAATCTAAAAACTCTTTTATTTCAACTGAAGCAGAAGAATAATCTCTTCTTATATCATGTAAAGCATCTTTAACTTCATATTCTGTTATATTCTCACTTTTATTCCTATGTGCTTTAAGTGCAGACTCTTTTACAATTTTTATTAATTGTCTTAGGTTTCCACCACTTTTTATAGCAATAAGTTCTTTCGCTTTTTTATCAATTAAATTTGTATTTTCAAGTCTTGCAGTAATAATATCTGTTAGTTTTTGAATATTTTCATCAATAAACTCATTATTTTTAGTTTTTAATTTAAAACTTATTTCTTTTGCATCATATCCTGCAAAAGTACTACTTCTTTTTAGGTGAATTGGCATAGTGATAATTTTTGAACATTCTATTTGTAATATTGTACTAATTTCATCTGTAAAAATATGGTCAGAGTCTTTTATTTTTTCAATATCATCGACAATTAAAAGAAGTCGTTTATTTTCTTTTAAAATATCTCTTTTATATTTTCTAATAATTTCATTAATTTTATCAATGAAATCTTTTTTCTTCAACTTTACTAATTCTCTAATAACCTTTTTATTTTGGTTATCCATTTTAAATGTATCTTTGAAATCCATTCCAATTTTTAATAAGCCTAAATTTATTTTGAAACCAGAGATAATATTACCTTGTTCACTTTTAGTATTTAAAGAGCTATCTTCTTTTATTTCTTCAAGTTCCTCAAGTTTCTTTTTTCTCATATCTTCAAGAATAGATAAAAACTCTTTTTTTAATTCATCATGTTCTTCAACTATAATAAAAGCAATCATTAGTAAAACATCAGCTACATCTATATCTTTTTTATCAAATAAATTTCTTGCATTTAAAACTTTTATATCGTAGTAGTTATTTAAATCAGGATAGTTTGTTGAAAAAAGCTGTAATGCACTACTTTTGCCATTACCACTTTGCCCTGCAACAAAAATTGTTTCTTCTGAATCTGATAGTTCAAGTCTATCATTTAAATCATCTGTAAAGTCTTTATATACGTCAATATAATAATCTTTTGTATCTTGTTGTAGATATGATTGTGGATCAAAAATATTGAATATTTCTTTAATTGATGATGCTTTTTTCACTATAAATACCTTCTTTAATTTATAAAATTAAGCCATTTTATCTACTATCTTCTTTTAAGTGATTTAAACTAGTAGACTTTTTTAACTCATCAAAAGGGTCTTTGTATGTGTTTGTATTATTATTTAAGCTTACTTCTTTTTCTAGTTCATCAATAGCACTTGATGATTTATGTTTTAGCAGTGTTTTTTTGATATCTTCTAGTCTATTTTTTTGGTATTTAAGAACTTCTTCATTTGGAATACATCCTCTTGCAAAAGTTGTTTTTAAATCTTCATCATAGACTATTTTACTAAAAGTCATATTTTTATCTCTAAAAATATCTATATTTGGATCTTTTTTCCAACTTGATACTAAGGCTCTTTCTTTTTCATTTGTGATTTTTGACATATTTTCATAAACTGTTATTTCAACTAATTTATCTATTCTTTTTGTCATTTTGATTTTTACTTCATCTTTTGCTATTTCAACAGAAGCTAAATCTCCTTTTGCATAAGAGAAAGTACAAATATTATCGCTGTACTCTTTCATATACCATGATGGTGCACCTTCAATATTAATTTCTTCAAGATTAACTAATGTTTTGTGAATAATAAACTTAGCAAGTGTTTCAACTAAGGCCGATGTAAGTATTGCAATCATTGGTATCCTTTTATATAATGTATTGATTATATAAAAAGAATACTAAATCTTATATCATTATTTTAAAAACTTCTTTTTAAATCAAAATTAAAATGAATATGCATATATTCAATAAGTGAAGATACAAATGCTTTTGCAGTTTTTTTTCTATTTTCTTTTGTATCTCTATACCCTACAAATGGGAACTCTGCTTGTATTGAAGAAACAGAACTTCCATCTAGTGAACTATAAGTGTGAGTATTATACGCACCTTCAAAATATTCACCATTTTCATCATAAGGTTTATCTTGTGATGGCATTGCTTTTAGGCCTTTTTTATTTACAAGTCCAGAAAGAGAAGTTTCACCTTTAAGAAGTTCTACAAAACTTTTATCTGAAAAATCTTTAAGTGTTTTAATACTTGATTTTTCAGCGTGTTTTTCAATCTCTTCATCACTTAGTTTTAGTGTATCGTTAAATAAAAGGTAACCAAACTCTATATGTTGATGTGAATGTGATTGACCGTGAATATCTATATATATTCCTTTTCCAAACTTTTCATCTACTTTTGATTTTGAGTCTTTTATAAAATCATGAAAAGTATTGTATGTAGCAATTGCTTTTTCATCTTTTGTAGTTGCTTCGTGTATTGCTCTATTTGCATCTACTTTTGTTCTTGATAAATCCATCACAATTGCATGAGGATAATTGTTTGTTTGAAGAAAAAACTCTTCTAATATATCATGAGTTAATTCACTTGTATAAGAATCTATATCAAAAACACCTGTTTTTCTATTTGGAATATCTTTTGGTTTTGCTACTCCTCCGTGTGGAGCTGATAAAATAATGGGTAGCGTTCCTTCTAAATATCTTACGTGGTTTTCTTTTATTAATGGTCTAGCTGTCATAAATCGCTTTCGCGTCCTTGTTCCGCTCTCTTTTTAAATCCATATCTATGAATTTCCCCATAACATCTTTTTTTGTTTTAGTTGCTAGGGTGATTTTTCTTTTTACTGGTCTATATTCGTATATAAAAAAACCAGCTTCATTCATAGATAATCTAATAGGCGTTGCAACAGAGTATGAACTCATCACACAATCATCTTTGCATAAAGCGTATATATCATCAAAATACTCTTTAGTCCAAAGTTCGATATTTACTTCTGAAGAGAAAGCATCTTGATATATAATATCAAATGAACTTTTTTCTAAGGTTTTGATATATTCTCTTGCATCACCTATATTTACCTCAATTCTCATATCATCATCTTCATAGATGCCTTTTAAAGCTACATCTTTAATAATATGTTTAAATTCTTCGAACTCTTTTGGAAACTCAAAAGTTTCCAAAGACTTCACTAACTGTGCATCTAATTCAGGAGAATAAATAAACACTTTTTTATCTAAATTATATTTTTTAATATGATAAATAGTAGTAAAAGTGTTATATCCTAAGCCAAAACATATATCTAAAATTTTTAGTTCTTTTTTTTCTTTATGATAATCAAAAGTTGGAAGTATATGTTTTGTAAGTGCTTCATTTATAGCACCATCATCAACATTGTGATAGTGCTGTTGGTATTTTGATGAGTAAAGAGTGTTTGACCCATCAATAGTTTTGACAAAGTTTTGCAATTTTTACAGTCCGTTATCCCAATGATGCATTTTTTTAGCTGTAAAAATATGATACCCTTCAAATAAATCGATTGTATTTGAAGCCATAAATCCTATATCATCAAGTAATGTAAGGATTTCATCTTTGTTATTGTTAGATTCTTTTTCTATTATTATTATGTTTCCCGAGTTTTCAATAGCTTTATACATAAGTTTTAAAATCTTATCTCTATTTGGACAATAAGATAAAATATCACCTAAGATAATATACTCGTATTCTCTTGCCGTTGCTCGTAGTCTTGCTGAAGTTTCATTCACAAAAGGAATATATTTTATATTCCCTTCGTTTTTAGAACGTACTTCTTCAAGTGCTGTGTCTATTAAGTTCAAAGAGTTATCAAGATGTAAAATAGCGATATTTGGATAATCACTAAATAACTCTTTGAATAAAGATAGTTTCTTTTCCACGAAAAATTAGTTACCTAAAGAACTTAACTTTTCATCAGATAAAAATAAATCTTCATTTGACATTACACCAATTTGAGAATCTAAAATATCTTGAGCAATTTCTTTTGCTTCAGGAAGTGAATGCATAGCACAAGTTCCACATTGGAAAATATTTAATTCAGGAATATCATCTTGTTTTTCAACAGCGATAACATCTTTCATAGATTCTCTCCAAGCTTTTGCAACAGTTTGCTCATCAGGCGCACCTAATAAACTCATGTAGAAACCAGTTCTACAACCCATTGGTGAAACATCAATAATTTCAACACTATCAGAGTTTAAATGATTTCTAATGAAACCTGCAAATAAGTGTTCTAAAGTATGAATACCTTTTTCACTTAACATCTTTTCATTTGGAACACAGAATCTTAAATCAAATACTGTAATAACATCACCTGATGGTGATTTCATTGTTTTTGCAACTCTTACAGCTGGTGCTGGCATAATTGTATGGTCTACTCTAAAACTGTCTAATAATGGCATGGTATAAGTCCTTTTGAATTTTTATAAAATAATTGTTTTTATGTATTAAGATTGGATTATATCCAATTTTATGTAAAGAGAGCATTTCATAAATTTTAGGAAGTTTTTAGTTCTTTAAATTAAATGTATCATTTTTTGATACATTTATCTGTGTTAATCGTATCATTTTCTGAATATAAGGCTAAAAAGCATAATTAAATAATAATTTTAATATCATAAATAATAAAAATAATCATAAAGAGTTTTAATGGAATTAGTTTACTTATGGGTTGATAAATATAAAAATATAGAGAATCAGGGGTTTGATTTTTCACCTAGGTTTAGATGTAGTTATGATAAAGAAACTGAAGAATTAGAAGTCATTGATAAAGAAGAAACAAAAGAGCCATATATAAAAAACTTTTTTGGTGAGAATATAAATATTACTGCAATTGTTGGTGAAAATGGAAGTGGGAAGAGTAGAATTTTAGAAACTTTTACTAAAACTTATTCAACTTTTCTTTTCTATGATGAAAACTGTAATTTATTAAATTTACAAGATAACTTTGATGTGTCACTATTTAATGATAATGTTAATTCATATTTGTATAAAACTGATTCAAATGTAAATCAACAAATTTTAAGAAAATTTACTTTGAATGAAAATGCAACAGATGAATTGCAATTTAAAATTAATAACTTAACAATAAGTTTTTTATCACAAATAGGAAATATAAATTCTGATATACATTTTTCTCCTACTCATATCGAACTCATTTTTTCAAAAGTAATAACACTTGAAGACATTAACACATTAAATGGAGTTATGATTATTTACAGTAATTCTAGGCATGACACAACAGATAGAATAACAATAAGTATTTCAGACCTTCAAAGAATCAAAGATATGTTTGAACAAAAAATTAAAGAAGCAATAGAAATTAAAAATATAAAATCATATTTATTATTAAAAGAGTTTATTCATAGAATCAAACAAAAGGATAGTAGTATTTTTAAATATTTTAGTTCAAACAGAGAATATGGTGATGATGATAATACTGTATCAGTTTTCGAATTCATTTACAGAAAATTTTTAGAAGAACATTCTGATCCAAATTTTAATAGAATAGTGCAAATATTAGAAGATAGTAATAAAGAATTTTTTGATAATGAAAAAATGATATTAAATTATACAAATAACAATTTCAAGGAAATTGAAATATTATTAGTCAATATACATAGAGGCTATTTCAATCTTAAATTTTTTGTTCAGAGAAAAGACAATATTTTATATTTTAATGATTTGAGTGATGGAGAACAACAGTTATTACTCATATTTTCAAAAATTTATTATTTAATAAGAACAATTTATAAGGATAGTTCAAAAGAATTAATTTTTTTAATTGATGAACCTGATACCTTTTTACATCCAGATTGGCAAAGAAAATTTTTTGCCAATCTTTATAAATTTATTACTAATATTGAAATTTTTAAATCTAAAAAATTTAATTTTATTGTTACTTCTCATTCTCCTTTTTTACTTTCTGATATTCCAAAACAGAATGTAATTTTTTTAGAAAAAGATAAAGAAACTGGAAAATGTATAAATGCAACAAAAACAGTAAATATAAATCCTTTTGGAGCAAATATCCATACTCTTTTATCTCATGGGTTTTTTATGAAAGGTGGACTTATGGGTGAGTTTGCGAAAGATAAGATTAATAACTTGATAAAAGTATTAAATTCGAAACGGAAAGTATCTAAAAAGAATCAAGAATACTATAAACATTTAATATCAATAATAGGGGAACCCTTTTTAAAAGAAAAGCTTTTAAAAATGTATGATGAAAAATTCAAAATATCAAAAGAAGACAGAATCAAACAACTTGAAAAAGAACTATCTGAGTTAAAGAAATGATTCAACTAAAATTTAAACCCAAATTATTTGAACAACATTTCTCTATGTTTGAGGAAGAATTAAATAAATTAATTCTCAAATTGAACACTGATAACAAGATTATAAAAAAAAGAAAGAAAAGTGATAGTACTTACGAATCTTATCTGTTTTTAAACTTAACTCCTCATTTAATTAATTTTATGAATAACTTAAATTTAACCATGTTACTAAAATCTAAATTTCTTAAAGAAATAGTGGATGAACTTGGAGTTCATCAGAAGAACTCAGATGAATATAAATTGTTATTTTATATTTTTGTTGAGCATGGTTATATGAAGTATTTTACAAATGGTAAAAATTCTGCTAACTATTCTGCTTATACATTTGTAGAAAAATTAGATATAAAAACTTGTCCATATTGTAATAGAAATTATATTTTTATAGTGAAAAAAGGTAAATTAAGACCTGAAATTGACCATTTTTATCCTAAAACGGTTTACCCATATCTTGCAGTTAATTATTTTAATTTAATACCATCTTGTCAAACTTGTAATAAAACAAAAAGTGATAAATTTATTCCTACTTGGATTAATCCATACGATGTAAAAAAAGTTGATTATAAACTAACTTACAGACCTAAAAGTATAAATTTTATGGAAGTTGAAAATTCAAAATATGATTTTGATAGTTTTGATATATATTTTATATCCATAAATGAAAATATAAAAACATTTAAATTAAAAGAATTGTACAAACAGCATAAAGATATAGTTTTAGAACTATTGATTAAAAAAGCTTATTATCCCAAAAGTTATATAGAAGAATTAAAAGGTTTTGGGTTTAGTGAAGATGAAGTTTATAGATACTTACTTTGTAATTATAAAAAAGATGAAGACTTACACAAACGCCCACTTTCAAAACTAATCAAAGATATAAGTGAAGAATTAGACCTTATCTAACTCTACAACTTCCTAGCAAAAATAGGCGCAAGATTCATAACTATAAAAAGCCTTACTATATGGTGTAAAGTGATATAAGGTACATTTGCACCTACAAGTATTGCTATTAGGTTTATCTCTGCTTGTCCTCCTGGTGAAAAGGCAAGTAATGTTGAAAGAAGAGGGAACCCAAAACTATAATATGCGATTGTTATAAAAATTGTTGAAATACATACAAGTATTAAAAAATGTCCAAATGTCCCAATAAGAGTTTTAATCACCGTTTGTAATTTCACACCTCTAAAAGTAAATCCTATAATAGTTCCAAATACAACTTGCACAAACTTCAAAAACTCATCAGGTACAGAAGTTGTAATAAGTCCAGTTGAATGAACAGCAATACTTAAAATCATTGGGCCTATTAAATATGCTGCAGATATTTTTAGTTTTTTTGCAAGAATTCCACCAATAGCTCCAACTATAAGTAAAGCCAAAAACTCACCTATATTTATATTTGATAGTGGTATTGTGATTAGTTGGTTACCACTAATATCCACTTTGAAAATATACTGTATTACAAAAGGTAAACTTATTACGATAAAAAATAGCCTTGAAGATTGAACTAAAGTAATCTTTGCAATATCTGCTTTTATCTCTTCCCCAATTATTACCATTTCTATTACACCCCCTGGCATGGAGCTTAGATAGGCTGTTTTTTTATCAAAGCCTTGGTATCTTTGATAGTAGTACATTCCAGCTAGTATAGTCAAAATAGTAAAAGGAATTACAAGTAATAAACTATAAAAATATACATCTAAATATTGCAAAATTTCAGGGGTAAATGCAGAACCAATAGTAAGACCGATTAATACTCTTGCAGGTGTTGAAAATGTTTTTGGACTTTGTATTGGAAGATTTTCAAATCTCATAGCAATAGATGAAGCAAAAATAGCTCCTAAAAGCCAAGGAAGAGGAAGTGATAAATATATAAAAACAATAGAACCAATTGCACCTATAAAAAGTGCTAATAACATTTGAAAAAGGTTTTTTGTTGTAATCATATAATTTTTCCAATTTTTTATTCGTATATTAGTCAATATTTGTTTTGAATAAGATTTAATATAAAGTTTGAACTTAGAAGTTAATATTTGTTTTTTGTTATAATAAGTCATAAATGTAGCTTAGGATTTTTAATGGCAAATATAAATAATATAAAGATGTTTTCTTTAAGAAATAGATATATTCCTGCACTTATTATAATTTTTATAGTTTCTTCTTTTGCCTATATAAATGTAAAAGACATAATGTCATCTATTAAGAATGACGGGAAAATTATTAATATCAGTGGAAGGCAGAGAATGCTTTCTCAAAGACTTGTTCTTTTAGCTCAAAATTATCTTGATAATCCAAATATCAAAACAAAACAAATACTAAATGAAAATCTTTCACTACTTTCTACTTCACATGAATTTTTATTAGAACATATATATTCACAAAAATTAGATGATTTATTTTTTAAAGATAAACTAGATGAAGAAGTAAAAACATATGCAAGTTTATTTGAACAACTTATTCTTACTAATAATAAAAACTTATTGATTGAATTAAGAAAAACATCACAATATATACTTCCAAAGTTTGAAGAAGTTGTAAAAGAGTATGAAAGAATTGATAAAGAGAAACTAGAAAAATTAGAAAGAAAAGAGTTAATGATTCTTTTACTGACAATTTTTGTTCTATTTTTAGAAGCTATTTTTATTTTTTATCCTGCAAGTAAAAAGATAAGAAAAAATACAAATGAACTTGAAGCATTAGTTCTTGATAAAACAAAAGAGTTACAAAAATCTATTGATATTATTAGTAATTATGTGATTTATTCAAGAACTGATTTAAAAGGAAAAATTACTTATGCAAGTAATGCCTTTTGTGAAACATCAGGATTTTCAAGAGATGAATTAATTGGTCAACCTCACAATATTGTAAGACATGAAGATATGCCAAGTATTGCCTTTGAACAAATGTGGGATACAATCAAATCAGGAAAAATATGGAAAGGTGAAGTTAAAAATAAAACAAAAAGTGGTGGATTTTATTGGGTTGATGCAAATATTTCACCTGAATATGACACAAAAGGAAATCAAATAGGTTATGCAGGTGTACGATTAAATATCACTTCAAAAAAGAAAATTGAAGAACTAAATAAAAATCTAGAAAAAAGAGTTTTAGAAGAAGTTGAGAAAAATAGAGAAAAAGATAAGCAGTTACACGAACAAGCAAAAATGATTCAAATGAGTGAATTAATTGGAAATATTGCACATCAATGGCGACAACCATTAAGTTTTATCTCTACATCTGTTAGTGGCTTAAAACTTCAAAAAGAACTAAATATGTTAAGTGATGATGACTATTATAAGACCTTAGATAATATTATTTCAAAAACACAAGAATTATCAAAAACAATTGATACTTTTAGCTCTTTTATAAAAGAAGATAATACAAAGACTTTATTTATTCTTCAAGAAAGAGTTGAGCAAACAATAAATATAATTTCAAATACTCTTGAAAATCATAAGATTAAAATAGAAAAGAATTTTGATAAAGAGCCATTTGAAATATATGCAAGACCATATTTAGTTTCACAAGCAATCTTAAATATTATTACAAATTCAAAAGATATTTTAATAGAAAAACAAATCCTAAATCCAGTAATAAAAATTTGTATAAAAAGAAGTAAAGATAAAGTAAAAATAATTATAGAAGATAATGCAGGTGGAATTGATGCAAATATTATTGATAAAGTATTTGAACCATATTTTACAACAAAACATCAAAGTCAAGGTACGGGAATGGGACTACATAATAGCTACAACTTTATTGTAAAAGAACTACAAGGTATGATATATGTGAAAAATAGTGATATTGGTGCTGTTTTTGTTATAAATATTCCATGTGAAGAAAATAGAAAAACTCTAGATATTTAAAAGCTAAGAATAAATATCTAGAAGTATTAAAGCCCAAGTTATTATAAATATAAAAATACTTATAAATACGATAGTACTACCTACATCTTTAGCTCGTCCTGCCATTTCATTGTGTTCAAGTGTTACTAAATCAACAACTCTTTCAATAGCACTATTAATCGTTTCAGCCAAAGGCATTCCCATTAAAGTGATAAACAATAAAGCTTTATTTGTATAATTTGTATCAATAAAGATAATTATAGGAAGTAAAATAAGTGTAATTATAACTTCAATTCTAAATGAGGTTTCATTTTTTAGTAAATCAATCAAACCTTTTAATGCATAAGTTGTATTTTTAAAAAAATTATATTTTGGTTGGTTTCTCAAGTTTCGTTCCTTTTTTATTGTAAATAAATTTTGCAATGATAAGGATGATAATCCATGCAATTAACATTGTAATAATCGTATGACTTAAAAAGTGATCTCCTATGCTCATCTTATAAATACCCATAATCCAGCCAATAGTAAGTCCTATGATAAGTCCTTTTTTTTGGTTTAAAGGTTTTTTAAATAAGAAAAATAGTGCCATTATTGCAAATCCTCCACTAGCATGACCTGCTGGCCAACATTTAGCTTTTGATTCTTGAACAAAATCTTTTGGATAAGAATCAAATACTTTTATATTAGGATACTTTCCATTGAAATGTTCAATATTACAAGGACAAGGAGTATTTGTTACTGCTTTTAAAGAACCAATTATAAGAGGCACAAATATAAGTGATAAAAGAACAATAATTAAGCCTTTTTTATACTCTTTGATAAGTCTTTTTTTTCTAAAAAAAAGAAGAGAAAATAGAAGAGATAATGCTAAAAAAATTAATGTAACTTTTATCCCATCATAAAAAAAGAACTTAAATATAGGTTCATTTTTATAAATTAACCATGTTTTACTTTCAAAATCATAGAAAAAATTCTGAACAAAAATATCAAAATCACTTAATTCAAATAATACAATAATAAAAACTAATATAATACTCGTAATTAAAATATTTTTATTCATGTATTTTACTATCGTTTAAAATATCCATTTCTTTTTTATAAACACTTGAATCAACCTCAAAAAGGCCTAATAAAGTGTGAAATAAATTATCTTGAGAAAATTCATTTTCTTTTAATAATGCAACTTTTTTCATATCAATATCTTTTTTCATTGAATCACCAAACCACATAATAGAACCAATATGCTTTTGTTCATCAGGTGCCATAAAATATGGCAAACCATGAAGATAAAGTCCATTTTCTCCTAAGCTTTCTCCATGGTCACTCATATATAGCATGGCAGTTTCATAATCTTTTGAATATGGTTTTAAAAATTTTATCACTTCTGATAAAAAATAATCAGTGTATAATATAGCATTATCATAAGCATTGCTTACTTCTTCTTGTGTACAATCTTCTAGTTGATTTGTTTTACATACAGGAGTGAATTTTTCAAACTCTTTAGGATATCTTTTGTAATATGCAGGTCCATGATTTCCCATTTGATGAAGTACTATTAATATATCTTCACCTTTATGTTTTTTGATATAATCTTCCAATCCTACTAACATTCCTTCATCTCTACACTCTATATCGCATTTTGTATTTAATTTATTAGTTCTAAAGTCTTCAAAATCAACTCTTAGTGCAACACCTTTTGAGTCAGAGTTATTATCTCTCCATAAAATATTTACATTTTTAGTATGTTTTAATACATCAACAACATTTTCAGTACTTATCCCTTTTTTGTAGTCATATTCATCTTTATTAAATATAGAGAACATACAAGGTACTGATTGTGCAGTTGATGTTCCACAAGAATACATATTAGAAAAATTTATTACATCCTCTTTTTTCAAAAGAGGGTTAGTTTCTTTGTTATAGCCATTTAGTGAAAATCGATTTGCCCTAGCTGCTTCTCCCACAACCATAATAATTAATTCAGATTTATCTATTTCTTTTGGGTCTTCTTCATGTTCAAACTTTATTGTTGCATCAGTTCCTATACTTTTTACGATTATTGGTCCACTATTGAGAGTTTTATTTACATAGTTTCCAATGCTATACATCCAAAAAATTGGGTTAACATGAAATCTTAAAGGCTTATGCTCTCTAAAAAATGACGTGTAAAATTTACTAAAACTAAATATAATAATAAGAATAATAGCTAATGATAAAAAAATGGTTTTTAATTTTGCAAAGATTTCTTGTTTAAAAGGTTTGTATTCAATTTTGCTTTTATAAATAAAATATGAAGGAATAAGACCAAGAAGAACAACATAAAAAATAAGTTGAAAACTAAATAAATCAAAAGATTCATTAATATTAGTTTGAAAAGTATTTCTAATCATACTTGTATCAATAATAACGTGATATGTATCCATAAAATAAGCCGTAAAAGATGAAACCATTAAGCTTAGTATTAATATAGGTTTTGTTGTATATCTTGAACTTAGTAGTGTAAATAAAAATATAATAAATGAAAAAAGTAATAAAACAATTGAAGAAAAATAAAGTATATTTAAACCATTAAATGAGTATACCTCTAATACATTTTTAAAAAAAGAAAAGTTGTAGAAAAGTATAAATACAAAAGAAGTGAGAGCAATAAGCTGATATTGAGATCTTATTTTCAAAAATAACCTTTTAACTAAAGTATTAAAATAATAAAGTAAATAGGTTAATCTTTGACAAATACATAGTTAATTAATAATTAATAGTTAAAAAACTAATTTAATCTTCTATATTTTTTTAGTTTTTCATTATAGGCTAAAATAGAACCATCATCTAAATTATAATACCAACCGTGGATTTTAAGCTCTTGCTTGTCAATCTTTTCTTTTATAATAGGATAAGTTAAAAGGTTTTGCATTTGAAATATAATAGAGTTCTTTTCAGTAGCTCTATATAATTCTTGTTTATTTGCATAATCTTTTTTAAGTGTAAACTCTTTAACTGGTTTTGCAATTTCTAGCCACTTAATAATATTTGTATTCTCTTTTGGAATTTCATTATATAAACTTTCACACGCTCCACAATATGAATGTCCACAAACTATAATATTTGAAACACCCAAAATATTAACAGCATATTCAATAGCAGAAGCAACAGAAAAGAAATCTGTTTTTGAATTAAATATTGGTACAAAGTTTCCTATATTTCTTAGTACAAATAAATCTCCAGGTTTATTTCCAAACATAAAATCAGTTGTAACTCTACTATCACAACAACTAATAAGTAAAACATCAGGTTTTTGTCCATTTTTTATGGAATATTCTAAATCTTCTTTAAAATCACCAAGATGATATTTTTGAAATAGTTTATTCCCTCTAATTAGGTTTTTTATTGTATTCATAAAAATATGGTACTAATAAAAAATGTAAAAAAAGTCAAAACTATATTTCAATAGAAAACTTAGCACCTTGATTTACATTTATTACTTTTATAGAACCATTCATTTTTTCTTCAATAATTAATTTTGTCATATATAAACCAATACCTGTACCATACTCAAATTTTGTTGTGAAATATGGGTCAAATATTTTTTCTATAATCTCTTCATCTACTCCATTTGCATTGTCTTCAATACATAAAGTCACTTTTTCATTTTGTTCTAAATATATTTTAATACATGGATTTTCTATATTTCTTTCAAGTAAAATATCTTTGGCATTTGTGATGATATTCATAATTGCTTGAGAGTATTCATTTTTATAGCCATTGATTTTAGAATCATTTTCTATATCTATAATAAGTTTAATGTTATTGATTTCAAGCATTGATTTCACAATTTTTGAGGCATTTAAAACAGCATCTTTAATTAGGAAATCTTCTTTTTTAGTATTTGGATTAAAAAAGTTTCTAAAATCATCAATTGTTTTTGACATATATTCTAATAAATCATTTGCTTCATCTACTCGTTCATCTAAGTACTTTTTATTTAATTCTTTATAGGCATAAGCTGATTCTATATCAAAAAATAGACCAGATATTTGGCTTAGTGGTTGTCTCCATTGATGTGCAATATTTGCAATCATTTCACCCATTGAAGCCATTTTTGATTTTTGAATTAATATTTTTTCTTGTTTTGCTTTTTCAATTTTAAGTAATGTTCTTTCTGTAATATCTCGTAGTGAAGCAAAAAGTAGTTTTTGATTACCATCTGTATATATTGCAATACTTAATTCAATTGTTTTTAAATCACTATTTTTTGTTCTCATTTGAACAGTTCCTAAAAAAGAGTTATTTTCTAAAATCTCTTTTAAATCTAAGTCAAAAAATAAATCAAATAAATCTTTATTAAATAAATCTTCTTCAGAATAAAAAGTAACTTTCGTTGCTGTTTTATTACAGTTTATAATTCTTGCTTTATTCTCTTTTGTTATTTGAGAAATCAAAAATGCATCATTACTATGATTAAATAAAAGATGATACTTCTCTTCATTTAAAATTACATTTTTCTTATATTCTTCGAAAATATTACCAAGTTTTTTTGTAAAAAGAATAGAGAATATAAAAAATATTATAGTCATAATAGTAATAACAATAATAAGTTTTATAATCTTTTTGTACATATTATCAAGAGATATATTTCTTTCATTTTCAACAATTTTATATATCTTTGATAAATCAACACCAACTGCAATAAAATATCTTAAATCACTTATAAAAGTAGCATAAATTAGTTTATTGTTATTTGCATAAAAGAGATAATCATTTCCTTTGTAGTTTGTATTAATAAGTAATTCTTTAATTGCTTCATACTCATATTCATTTGAAATGATATGTTTTTGTATTAAAAGCTCACTCTTATTTATAATATTTTTTAAACTATTTATTTTATATATAAAAACATACTCTTCACTGTCAAAATTCTGATGAGATATTTTTTTTAGTAACTTATCTTTTAGTTCATTGTTTTGTTTAACCAAATAACTTCCTGAACCAATAATTAAACCTAACCCTTTTAAGTGCCTAGAAAAGGTGATTTTTTTAGCTGTAATACTACTATTTGGTTTGTACCAAAAATACTCTGTAAAGTTTTGTAAATCATTGTTTTTATTAATCATTTCATTAATAAATCTTTTTCCATTTATATCTTCAAAATCCATAAAGTTAAGATTCTCATCTTCTGAACTTTCACTATTTAAAATCAAAGTTCCTTTTGTATCTAAAATAAAATAGTTAATATCATTCTCTTTTTGGGCTAATTGTTTAATAGATGATTTAATTAAATTAATTTGTTGTTGTTTTGAAAGATTCTTTGTTTTTTTATATAAAGAATTAGCTAGATTAAATGCAATAATTGATTGATTTTTTATTCTAAGTTTTTTATTATTTAAGATAGATAATTCTTCTGATTTAATATCATTTTTTAGATTTTCAACTGATGTTTTTAAATAAAACTTTTCTCTTTCAATAAGAGTATTTTTAAAACTTTT